>DASXNJ010000140.1:0-17522 GCA_036495145.1 Puia sp. | reverse complement strand
CAGGACAAATTATCGCCTGCTACACACCGGGTTTATTCATCTGTCAGAAAGATATTTCCGAAATTTATAGATGACAGTCCGAAATACGAGGAACAGGAAAAAGTGAAGAACTGGCTTCTGCAAAATGAACCCTTATGAAGTGCGCACTCGTTACCGGCGGGTCCAGGGGCATCGGCAGGGCCATCTGTATAAAACTGGCATCCCTGGGTTATCATATTCTGATAAATTTTCGCTCCAATCTTGCTGAGGCTGAACAAACTCTGTCGTTTATCAAAGAAAAAAATGGAACTGGAGAGCTGCTCCCTTTTGACGTAAGCAATAGGACAGAAATTGGCGATTCATTATCAATTTGGATGGAAGCTCACAAACAGGATCATATCGAAGTTCTTGTGAATAATGCCGGAATAAAAGAAGATACGTTGATGATGTGGATGAAGAATGAGCAATGGGAAAATGTAATACGAACCAATCTTGACAGTTTCTTTTATGTAACTCGACCGGTATTGAATGATATGCTGATGAAAAGATATGGCCGTATCATCAATATCGTTTCTCTATCGGGGCTCAAAGGACTTCCGGGACAAACGAATTATTCAGCTGCCAAGGGTGGCGTGATCGCCGCCACGAAAGCATTGGCACAGGAAGTAGGACGTCGCGGGATAACCGTGAACGCGGTGGCTCCCGGGTTTATAAAAACAGATATGACTGAAAATATTTCTGAAAAAGAAATGAAGGCAATTATTCCTGTGAACAGGTTTGGAACTCCTGAAGAAGTCGCTCATGTTGTGGCTTTCCTCGTTTCCTCCGAAAGTGGATACATAACCGGAGAAGTTATTTCCATTAATGGCGGCATGTATTCCTGATTTGAACGATTTTTATTCCCCGTTAACTTCTTATTTACGACGGAAAATTATATTGGACTATTAAACCCTCCATATGAGAAAGGTAACCCTTCTTTTTATCTCCGCTTTTTTATTCCAGTTTATTTTTCCCCAACCCGGCAGATCAAAGATCAATGAAGAAGCACCGGGTGGCGGACCCCTGTGGACCGGACATAAAAGTGCGGTTGGATTATAATATTATGACCAATGGACGCGACCAGCAAATAGAAGCTGCTGTCGCCGAGTTACTAAAGAAATAGGCTTCAAATTTCCAAGTATTGTTTCCTAATTTGGCTCCATGAACAGAGTAGTTATTACCGGTCTGGGTATATATTCTTGCATAGGAAAGAACCTCGAAGAAGTGAAAAACAGTCTTCGTGAAGGGAAATCCGGGATCGTTTTCGACCCGGTTCGCAAGCAAATGGGATTTCGCAGTGCGCTAACCGGTTTTGTTGAACGTCCAAACCTCAAAAGTCTCCTGGACCGGCGTGCACGGATCATGCTTCCGGAACAGGGAGAATTTGCATATATGGCAACCCTGCAGGCGCTGGCCCAGGCCGGAATTGATGCCGATTATATTCAAAACCGCGAAATCGGAATCTTATACGGTAATGACAGTTCCGCCAAATCGACGATTGAAGCTGTTGATATTATGCGTCAGAAAAAAGATACCATGCTGGTGGGTTCCGGCGCAGTATTTCAAACAATGAACTCAACGGTTACCATGAATCTGGCGACCATTTTCAAACTTCGCGGGATAAACTTTACGATCAGTGCCGCTTGTGCCAGTGGATCCCACTCAATAGGGCTTGGATATCATTTTATAAAAACCGGTCTGCAGGAATCCGTTATTACCGGCGGCGCGCAGGAAATTAATCCTCTGTCCATGGGTAATTTTGATGCACTATCTGCGTTTTCATCACATGAATCCGAGCCCGAAAGAGCTTCCAGACCGTTCGATAAAGACAGAGATGGCCTTATCCCCAGTGGCGGTGCTGCCACGGTGGTTCTGGAAAGTCTGGAGTCAGCCCTGAAAAGGAATGCGAACATCCTGGCGGAGGTCGTTGGATATGGTTTTTCTTCAAACGGAGAACATATTTCAAACCCGACGGTCAATGGACCCGTCCGGTCGTTGCTGATGGCTTTAAAAGATGCCGGGTTACCGCCATCAGCTGTAGACTATATCAACGCACACGCGACATCCACTCAGGCGGGGGATTCCAGTGAAGCCCGGGCACTCGTTGAGGTTTTTGGAGAAAAAAAAGTTCCGGTGAGTTCAACAAAGTCTATGACAGGACATGAATGCTGGATGGCCGGTGCAAGCGAGATTGTATATTCTATGATTATGATGCAAAATGGATTTGTGGCTCCTAACATCAATTTTCAGAATCCGGATGAAGATTCAACTAAACTGGACATTGTAAAAACCACCACGGAAAAAAATATAAATGTATTTTTGTCGAATTCGTTCGGCTTCGGGGGAACCAACTCTTCCCTGATCGTCAGAAAATGGAGACCCTGAATGATAAACTAACCTGCTATGAAACAATATCAACCCATCATTGATAAAATCAATGGGTTTTTAAGCGATGAATTTGAAGTAGATACTGACCTCATGCTTCCGGATGCCAATATCCGGGAAACACTTGAACTGGACAGCCTCGATTATATTGATCTTGTAGTTGTTATCGAAAACAATTTTTCCTTCAAAGTAAAACCAGAGGATTTTATACGGATTATTAGTTTCCAGGATTTCTATACGTATATCATCTCCCGCGTTCAAACTAAAGAACCAAGCGATGCCGTCATGGCAGGGCAAGTCCAGAGGTAATAAAACCGGATTTCGGATTTTTGTCTGGGTTCTTAAAAATGCCGGTATCAGACCCGCCTACCTGTTATTGCGCTTTGTTGCTTTTTACTTTTTTATTTTTTCCGGAAAAGCTTTTCTCCATCAGTTTGTTTTTTTCCATCAAAGACTGGGTTATTCCCGGCTGCGAAGCATCGGGAGCATCTATAAAAATTACTACTGGTTCGGTCAGACCATCATTGACAAGATTGCATTGATGTCGGGTATAAACAGACCCTTCCATTTTGATTTTGAAGGTGAAGATTACCTGCGGGAAATGGTGAACCAAAACAAGGGCGGACTGCTGTTGAGCGCCCACATAGGAAACTGGGAAATAGCGGGTCATTTACTACAACGACTGGGTACAGATATGTTTATCGTTATGTACGACGGGGAAGCCCGGCAAATCAAAGACTATCTGGCAAGTGTAACCGAAAAATATTCGGCCCATATTATCCTGATAAAGGATGATCTTTCTCATATTTATGCCATACAGGAGGCACTTAGTAATAATGCATTTGTCTGCATGCATGCGGATCGATTTCTGGAAGGCAATAAAACGCTGAATGCCCTTTTTCTAAAAAAGACCGCCCGTTTCCCCGCCGGTCCTTTTCTGCTCGCACGAACATTCCAGGTACCCGTTTCTTTTGTTTTTGCGATGAAAGACAATTTATTCGAATATCATTTTTACGCCAGCGCTCCCAAAATATATTCCGGTGGCCGCGAATCTTCAATTCAAGAAATGTTACAGGAATATTGTCTGAACATGGAAAAATGTATTCGGAAGTATCCTTTGCAGTGGTATAATTATTATGATTTTTGGGCGTAACTGTCAACGGGCGTTGGACATTGAGCATTCAGCGTTTTGGCCTTATCTTTATAATATGTCATTCGAAATCCAAAATGCAGTCGATCTGATTCCGCAAAGGACACCTTTTGTTTTCATTGATAAACTAACCTACATAGACGACAAAACGTCGCACGGAGTTTTCAGGATCCCGGAAGAAAATATCTTTGTAAAATCCGGCTTTTATTCAGCATCGGGCATGGTGGAATCGCTGGCTCAGACTGCTGCCGCTGGAACAGGTTATTTATGTATGAAAAATAATAAAAAAGTCCCTGTAGGCTATATCGGTGCCGTGCAAAAACTGGAAGTAATGGATTGGCCGCCTTCGAACACGGAAATCAACATGGAGATAACCCTGATCACAAATATTCTTCAGGTTTCTCTTGTATCCGGTATTGTAAAATACAAAGACAAGGTCATGGCTTCATGTGAAATGAAAATTTTCGTAAATCATCAATCATGAAAAATAAACCTTTCCTTTTTTTACGAGGTGGCGAATAAAAACTATAGACAATGGATAGCCACAGCTGACTAATGGACAACTTTGCGCTTAAAGCATAAAAATGATATGCTGAAAAAACTGGTCTCTACCACGGAAGTTCTGGTGCGTTTCAACGAAGCCGATCCACTGGGCATCGTATGGCATGGACATTATATCCGATACTTCGAAGATGGCCGTGAGGATTTTGGGAATCAGTATGGCATCGGTTATCTGGATTTTATTAAACATGGATTTGTCATTCCCGTTGTGAACATAGATTGTTCTTTTAAAAAATCTCTGCGATACGGAGATTCGGTGATTGTTGAGACAAGTTTTATCCCCTGTGAGGCCGCAAAAATCCAATTCAGCTACAGGCTGTTTAATAAAAAAACAATGGACCTGGTTGCTACAGGGAAATCTGTGCAGGTATTTCTGGATAAGGAACATTCCAGTCTTCAGTTACTCAATCCGCCTTTTTTTGAAGACTGGAAAAAAAAATATCTTTCATCCTAAAAGTCGCTGATGAGGAATGTATATGTAGTAGCAGATAATATCTATTCACCTCTGGGAATCAATACAAAGGCCAATATAGAAGCGCTGAAAAATGGAAGGTCAGGTATTCAACTCCATAACAACAGTTTATCTACCGAACCTTTTTACGCATCACTCTTCGATGAAGCATCCAAAATAGAAAATGAATCAAAGACTTTTTTTGAACAAATCGTTCTTGCTTCGGCATTGGATGCTATGCAGACAGCAGATATACAAGCAACCGACAAAAGAACGGGATTTATACTATCCTCTACAAAAGGGAATATAAGCCTCATTGAAAAATCAAAGGAGGAATCATTCCCTGTAAAAAGAATTGCTTTAAATAGCAGCGCCTCCATCGTCGCAAAGGAAATGGGTTTTACTTCAGAACCCCTGGTCGTTTCCCACGCCTGCATATCCGGCTTACTGGCCATGATTACAGGCATGCGGCTTATTCAATCAGGCTTATATGATCATTTGGTGATCACCGGTGCAGATTTAATTACCTCTTTTATATATTCCGGCTTTCGATCCTTCCAGGCAATCAGTCAGAATCCCTGCAGACCATTTGATGCAGCACGTGATGGAATCAGTCTGGGAGAGGCCGCTGCAACTGTTGTTTTATCTTCCAATAAACAACCGGGGGCGATATTATTGAGCGGAGGTTCCGTTTCAAACGACGCCAATCATATTTCCGGCCCTTCCCGAACGGGTGAAGAATTATGGCTTGCCATTCGCCGTGCGATGGAGCAATCGGGATTAAATGCAGAAAATATTGACTTTATATCAGCGCATGGAACTGCTACCCGGTACAATGACGAGATGGAGGCAAAAGCAATTCATCTGGCTTCGATGGAAAAAATTCCGGTGAACAGCCTGAAGGGCTACTATGGTCATACACTGGGTGCCGCAGGTATTCTGGAATCCATTGTAACCATTCATTCTATGAAAGAAAATATCATCTTCCCTACTTTGGGATTTAAGACACCGGGAACTGAATTACCCGTAAATATTGTAAGCGGGCTGATCAAATCAAATTTAAAAAGAACATTAAAAACAGCATCTGGTTTTGGAGGATGTAATGCGGCGATCATAATGGAGAATTGAAAATTGATAATTGTTAAAAAAGCTTCGGGCCCTAAGCCTTAAGCCTTAAGCTTTAAGCTTTGAAACCGTATCTTTAAGAGTGAAGCAACCAGAATGAAATTTTTTACAAAAGACAATAAAACCGCCCTCGAAGCAAAGGGACTGGCTCAGTGGATTGCTTTCGGACCAGTCGTTTTCCAGGTCTCACGCGTGATGAGAAATACCGGAATTCTCCGAATATTATTGGAAAAAGGAAGTACCGGACTCACACAGGATGAAATTCGGGAACAGTCAAAATTGCCTGAATACGGATTGCGTATTCTGCTTGAATCTTCTTTGGGAATCGGTCTGGTTATACTGAATGAAGGGCGATATAGCATTACAAAAACAGGTACTTATATTTATAACGACCCTTTGACAAATGTCAACATGAATTTTATCCATGATGTAAATTATAAGGGATTATTTGACCTGGATAAAAGTATTGAAAATGGAAAACCGGAAGGATTAAAGGTATTTGGAGACTGGGATAGCATTTATGAAGGACTTTCTTCCCTGCCGGCCCATGTACAAAAAAGCTGGTTCGCATTCGATCACTTCTTTTCGGATCTCGCTTTTCCCCCTGCCTTGTCAAAGGTTTACAATGGCACTATAAAGAAAATATTAGACATTGGGGGCAATACAGGCAAATGGGCAATTGCGAGTGCAAGATTTGTAAAAGATCTGGAGATCACCATTATGGATCTCCCGGGTCAACTGGAAGTTGCCAGGGAAAAAGTAAAACAGGCCGGACTCAGCGACCGGATACATTTTTATCCGGCTAACTTACTGGATGAAAAAACGATATTCCCAACTGGTTTTGATGCCATCTGGATGAGCCAGTTCCTGGATTGCTTTTCCGAGGCAGAAATTATTTCCATTTTGAAACGCTGTTATCATTCAGTCAGTGATGATCAATATGTACTGATCCTGGAAGCATTCTGGGATACGCAAAGATTCGAAGCGGCCGCGTTCTGTTTGCAACAGACTTCTATTTATTTTACAGCCATGGCCAACGGCAACAGTCAGATGTATCATTCTGAAATATTTATCCGTTGCATCGAAAAAGCAGGATTCAGTGTGGAAGAAAAAATTGATGATATCGGACTAAGTCACACATTATTAAAATGTAAAAAAATAAAATCCGCTAAATAATAATACATATGTCGATCCAGTCAACGGATGTTTTGGTCATTGGCGCAGGACCTGCAGGTACGGTAGCCGCGTCCATTGTAAATAAAGCAGGCTTTAAAGTCAGGATTGTGGAAAAGATGAAATTCCCGCGTTTTGTAATTGGCGAAAGCCTTCTCCCCCGCTGCATGGAGGCATTGGAAGAAGCGGGTTTCCTGGAAGCATTGAAAGAAAAGAAATTTCAGGAAAAGGGCGGGGCAAAATTTGTAAAAAACGGTAAGACCTGCGATTATCAGTTTGCCGATCAATTTACAAAAGGATGGCAATGGACATGGCAGGTGCCGCGTGCAGAATTTGACAAAACCCTGGCCGATACGGTAGAGAAAATGGGTGTTCCCATAGATTATGAAACAACGGTTACCGGTATCGAATTTCACGGTTCCGACTCAACCACCACAGTCGTGGACAAGGACGGAACAAAATCGGAAATTAAAGCAAGATTTATTATCGACGGAAGTGGTTATGGCCGGGTGATTCCCAGGCTTTTCAATTTGGACAAACCTTCCAATTTACCACCCCGAAAAGCTCTTTTCACACATACGGTGGATCTTCGCAGAGAATTATCTGATGAGCCAAACCGTATCACGATCGTCGTGCACCAGCATGCCGTTTGGATTTGGATAATTCCGTTTTCCAACGGAATTACTTCTCTGGGATTTGTTGGTGATCCATCATTTTTTGAAAAATATCCGGGCAATACCGAACAACAGTTGCGTGCATTAATTGCATCAGAACCGTATTTGAAAGAAAGGTTTAAGGATATTGAATTCCTTTTTGAACCAAGGGTACTCGAATCCTGGTCATCAACAACGGACCGGTTTTTTGGTGAAGGATTTGTGCTGACCGGTAATGTGACAGAATTTTTGGATCCCGTATTTTCTTCGGGCGTAACACTTGCAACTGTTTCCAGCCAGATTGCCGGAAAACTGGTTGTAGAGAAATTAAACGGACGTCAGATTGATTGGGAAAATGAATACATGAAAATCATGATGCAGGGCGTCGATACATTCCGGTCCTATGTCATGGCCTGGTATGAAGGTACACTGGACACGATTTTTTTTGCGGATAATCAGGACGCATTGATCAAGAGTCAGATTTGTTCGGTATTGGCAGGATACGTTTGGGATCTTGCAAACCCTTATGTGAAAAATCATAAGACCTGGTTGCACCGGCTCGCTTCCATGATAACGTACCGGGACAGTCAGCATTCACATTCTCATTAAACAGATCGGCATACTTTGCAACCTGCTCATTATATCACGGCCTATTGTCTGGCTACCCGCAATAAAATCCTTAAAAACGGAGATTTGATTTTTGAATCTCCTGGTTCTGCGGTGGAGTTTCTGAATGCCCTGTATGTACATCTTGCGGTCCCATATCCGAAATTTCATAAAATGGATCAGCTTTGCAAGCTGGGGTTCCTCACCACTGAGTTATTGTTGAAAGATTCTGCGCATGCAGAAAAATACGGGGAAACAGAGACGGGTCTGGTCCTCTGCAATAAAAATGCAAGTCTCGATGTCGATTTAAAATATGCCAAAACGATTCAAACGGGTGCCAGTCCGGCGTTATTTGTTTATACCTTACCCAATATTGTAATCGGAGAAATATCCATTCGTCATCATTTTAAAGGCGAAAATGCATTTTTTGTATTTAAACAGTTCGATGGTAATTTTATAGTAGAATATGTAAACTACCTGTTTGAGAATAAGCTCATCAAAAACTGCATCTGTGGATGGGTGGATATTTTAAAGGAAGACTATCGGGCGATACTTTTCCTGGTTGAATCAGACGATTTCGAAAAAAACAGTGTTGTTTTTACTCCGGAAAATTTAAATCAATTGAATCAGCAGGAGCATGGATAATTTAATACAGAAACTGAAAGAACAGGTGATCGAAAGACTAAATTTGAAAGACCTGAAACCCGCTGATATCGGGGATGATCAGCCATTATTCGTGGAAGGCATTGGATTGGACTCCATTGACGCCCTGGAACTGATTGTTTTATTACAACAGGAATATAATATCAAACTGTCAAATGCTGAAGACGGCCCCCGGGTATTTCACTCCATACGAACGATGGCAGATTACATTACCGCAAACAGCGGCGCCGTAAAGGTTTCCACATGAATGGTCCCGTCTTTGTTGCCGGAATGGGAATTGTTTCAGCAATTGGTAACAACCTGCAAACCAATCTCGATTCACTTTGTGAAGAAAGGACCGGTATTGGGTCAATGCGTTGGCTTTCGTCCAGCCAGCATAAAGATCTTCCTGTTGCTGAAGTAAAAATGAGCAATACAGAACTTGCAGCTGCGACCGGTCTCCCAGCCAAACTACCGCGAACGGCCCTGCTAAGTTACATGGCAGCAAAAGAAACTTTGGATAATGCCAGTTGGGAAAAGAAAAATTCGCTTCGTACCGGATTTATTTCTGCCAATACGGTAGGTGGAATGGACAAGACAGAAAACTTTTTCAAGCTGTTTTCAAAAAACCCGGCAGCCGGAAGACTGGCGGACGTGGTGCATCACGAATGCGGTTCAGTAACAGAACTGGTGGCTGATTATCTCGGCATTCAACAATTTGTAAGTACCGTGAGTACGGCCTGCTCCTCCTCTGCCAATTCAATATTTACCGGAGCGAGGATGATCCGGGCGGGAATGCTAGACTTTGTTCTTGTTGGTGGTGCCGACGCGCTCACCCGTTTTACGCTGAATGGATTTAACACATTAATGATACTGGACAGACAATTTTGTAAACCATTCGATGAAAACCGGCAGGGTTTGAATCTGGGAGAAGGAGCAGCCTATCTCCTGCTTGCTTCTGAAAAAGGTTTAAAACAACTGAGCAAAAAACCATTGGCCATCATCAGCGGATATGCAAATGCCAATGATGCTTTTCATCAAACGGCCTCTTCTCCTGAAGGAACCGGTTCTTTTCTCGCAATGAAAGGCGCACTGGATAAGGCCGGTCTCAAGACAAAGGATATTGACTACATCAACCTGCATGGAACAGGCACACAAAATAATGACATTGCGGAAGGAACGGCGATTCGTATTTTATTTGATCCTGTGTTTCCAAAAATGAGTTCCACAAAGGCATATACGGGACACACTCTTGGTGCAAGCGGCGCCGTTGAAGCAGTGTTTTCCGTGCTGGCGATTCAACAGGGAATTATTTTTCCGAATCTGCGATTGGAAACACCCATGAAGGAATTTTCATTTCAGCCGGTTACAGCTATTCTACGAAACCAACTCATTAAAAATGTGTTATCGAATTCCTTTGGATTCGGAGGTAATTGTTCATCGCTTATTTTTTCCGCCACCTGATAAATAAAATGAAGGCATACATTCTATCCACTGGCAATATATCTCCCCAGCACAGCATGGATGTCAGTGTTTTTTTCCATTTACGAAATGAAACTGAAAAGAATTTTATCAATGCGCTCGAACCGGATTATACAACATTTATAGACAGTAAAATGATCCGTCGCATGAGCCGCATTGTAAAAATGGGAGTGGCTGCTTCGAAAATCTGCCTTGAGAAAGCGTCAGTGGAAGTGCCGGGAGCTATTATCACTGCGACCGCTTATGGCTGTCTGGAAGACAGCGCGTCATTTCTCCGTCGGATGATAGAATTCGATGAACAAATGCTGAGTCCGACAGCATTCATCCAGTCTACGCACAATACGGTTGGCGCCCAGATTGCCCTCCTTCTGAAATGCCATCAATACAATAATACGATTGTGCACCGTGCATTTTCATTTGAAAATGCCCTGATCGAGTGTATGCTGTTACTGGAAGAAGGTAATGAACCAATACTTGTCGGAGCCATAGATGAAATCACCGATGACCGTCAGGCGATATTGAGCCGTTTTGGACTTTATAAGAAGGATTCAGGTAATATCGCCGGCGAGGGAGCAGCTTTTTTTCTACTGGCTAAGGAAGCAGGCAGTGAATATCAGGCAGTCCTGAATGCTGTACAGACTTATTATAAACCGGTGATCGCAAAAGAGGATATTTTAAAGTTTTTAAGCTCGTCTGATAGCATGGCGGAGCAGCCGGGATTGATTCTTCACGCTCATACAGGTAATGACAAAACAAAAGAAAAAAATTACCAGGTATTGAAATCAGTTTTTCCGGACACTCCGGAATTTCCATTTAAATCACTTTGCGGTGATTATCCAACGTCATCGGGATTTGCCGTCTGGCTTGCTTCTCTTTTGCTGAAGGAACAAAGAGCACCGGCCTGGATGCAGGGCATAAAATTTCCATTGAAGAATATATTTATACATCAACAGGATGGATCATATCAGAGCTTCATTTCAATTTCTTCATCTTGAATAACCGCAGTTTTAATATATTAAGTATTGTTCTGATCCTTGTATGGATATGGGCGGATAAATATTTGTCCATCGGGGCTCCTTCCTATGGCTGGCTGCTTCTTGTTTATGTAACTGTTTTGTTTTGTGGCAGCTATTTTATCCGCTGGGGTTTTTTTCTGAAATCCATTTGTTCGGTAAAAACAAGTGAGCGATGGATCGCACTCAGTTTTGATGACGGACCAGACGAATATTCCAGCCGTTTACTGGATATCCTGAAGGAAAATCAGGTGGAAGCCGCCTTTTTTTGTATCGGCAAAAAAATTACAGGAAACGAGGAACTGATAAAAAGAATGGTTCGGGAGGGCCATATCATCGGAAACCATAGTTTCTCGCATCATCCGTTATTCGACCTTTTCAGTTCACGGAAAATGCTGAATGATATAAAAGAAACAAGTCATCTCGTAGAAAATATTACCGGCCTTCTGCCCAGGTTTTTCAGGCCGCCCTATGGTGTGACTAATCCGAACCTGAAAAAAGCAGTATTGCAGGGTGGCTTTATCTCCATCGGATGGTCCATTCGTTCATATGATACAGTCATAAAGAATCAGCAACATCTGCTTAATAAAATACTTTCTTTACTAAAACCCGGCGCTATCCTGCTTTTGCACGACACCAGTGAGGCCACGGTGATCATTCTGCCGGATCTGTTAAAAAGCATACGCGATAAGGGTTATCAGATAATCAGGCTGGATAAAATGATTAATTTGAACCCTTATGATTAAAATGATCGTTCTGATCGGTTTTTTTCTTAACAGCTTCTGTATTGAAGCTCAATATTCCGGTTATACATTATCGAATCATCCGGAAGCTTTCAGGAAATCATTTGCTGATGCCGCAGCTGCCACAGAATCCATTCAATCCGGTTTCAGCCAGGAGAAAACGCTGACCATGCTTTCTGAAAAAATGATTTCAACAGGAAAATTCTGGTATAGAAAAAAAGATAAGTTACGCATGGAGTATCTCCAACCCTACCCATACCTTATGATTTTGAATAATGGGAAAATATTTGTTAAAGATGGACAGAAAGAAAATAAATTCTCCGCCAATTCAAACAGGGTTTTTCAACAGGTTAACCGGATCCTGATTGACTGTGTATCCGGTAACATGTTGAACAATACAGATTTTCAGGCCCGCATATTTGAAAGTGACAGATCTTTTCTGGTTGAATTCCAGCCGCTGGCAAAAAACCTCAGAGAGCTGTATAAAAATATTAATATTGTGATTGACAAGAAGGAGTATACGGCGACATCTGTCGAAATGTTTGAGGTTTCCGGAGATAAGACAGTCATCCGTTTTCAGAACAAAGAGTTAAATGCGCAAATTCCCGATTCTGTTTTTGTTATACGTTAGTTTGTTTACTGCAAATATCTCCTGCAATCATTACAGCCACATGAAAAAAACTAAAGGAGACGTAAGTTGCGCTGTAAAATTTAAACCAGACTTCCGGCTGGCCGAATATAAGATTTCGGTAGACGTTATAGGTAAGCATATCAGCGGATTGTTATTGATTAAATATATGACGGACAGCAGCACAAGAATTGTTTTCACAAATGAAATGGGACTTGGTTTTTTTGATTTTGGCTTTTCAGGGGATACCGGATTTACTGTTTATCATATTGTTCCCCAAATGAATAAAGCCGCCCTGATTAAAACACTCAGAAAAGACTTTGAGCTCATTTTATTTAAAAATATGGATGAATCTAAATCTTACAGCCTGATTGACAGCGACACCATTTACCATGCTTACCCTCAAACGAAAGGTGTAAATTATTATGTTACAGATGATCAATGTAACCGCCTGGTTAAAATGCAACGATCCTCCAAAAAAAAACCTGTCATGGAGGCTTTTTTCTATGATTATTTAACCGGTCAGTCGCCAGACAGTATATTCATCCATCATCTGAATTTCAATTTTTCAATTTCATTAAAAAAAATAACCCCACTTGCTTCTCAATAATCTGTACATCATCCAATCGTTATCGGAAACTGATCATCAAATACAGGCTACGATAAAACTGGTGGAAAATCATGCCATTTTTAAAGGTCATTTTCCGGGTCAGCCCATATTACCAGGTGTGTGCATGATGGAGATGGTTGCAGAAATTACGGGTGATCACCTGAAAAAATCACTTCGTATATCAGGCGGTCCGCTGATAAAATTTCTTCGTATGATCGATCCACAAATCAATCCGGTGATCTGCCTTGAAATAAAATATTCTGAATCTGGTGATTTCATTCATACAAATGGTAAAATTTTCTTCGGCGCCGACTCATTCATGAAATTTCAACTCAACCTGGTACCCGAATTAATTGCATGATTTTTTCTCTTTTCGATCCAATTCAAAATTGGATTCGTCATCATGGTGGTCAGTAATGCCATCAGGACCATCATCGAAAAAATGTCGGCGCTGATGATGTGCATGTCATAGCCAATATTTAACACAATTAACTCCATGAGTCCCCTGGTATTCATCAGTGCACCGATCGATAAACTGTCTTTCCAGTTCTGACCCAATATCCTGGCAATAATCGTACTGCCACCCAGTTTGCCTGCTACTGCGCAAATCAGTATCAGGAGGAAACTGGTCCACAACCCAAGACTATTCAGAATACCAGCATTGGTTCTCAAACCGGTATAGACGAAAAATAAAGGAAGCAGCATCACCAGACTGACATCGCTGATCCTGTCGATTATTTTTTTTTGCAGGCTGTCATTTTTGGGAATCACGATGCCCGCCAGGAAAGCCCCGAATAAAGCATGTATCCCGATTACTTCAGTAGTCCAGGACGACAGTAATAACAATGTAAACATGATTGCCATCAGACTGTTATATGCAATTTTCCCCTTTTCATAAGCAGTTTGAATTTTCATCAGGATCATTCTCACCGGAACCAGCATGATCAGGACATATAACAATACCATGGTAACGACAAAAAAGCCTTTCATTCCCGACCCCGAACGAATCAGGGCAATTAATATGGCAAGGATACACCATGCCGTCACATCATCCGAAGCTGCACAACTGATCGCCAGATTTCCCAGTTTGGTGCCGGTTAACTTTCGGTCACGTATTATTCTTGCCAATACAGGAAAAGCTGTTATACTCATCGCGATACCCATAAATAACGCAAATGAAATAAAATCTGTCTGACCGTATTGATTGTATAAATAATAAGACAGAGATACACCCAGCGTAAATGGGATTAAAATGCTCGCGTGACTAATAATCAGCGCTTCAAAAGCCTGTTTGCGAAGTACGCGTGCGTCAAGCTCCATACCAATAATAAACATAAACAGAATCAGCCCTATTTGACTGAGAAATCGAAGATTCGGTAATGATTCAACAGGAAAAATAAAATGAAAAATCCCCGGAAATAATAAACCCAGTAAAGAGGGACCCAGAATAATTCCGGCTACCGTTTCACCGATCACTGCTGGCTGCCCTATTTTCTTAAAGAGCCATCCCGACAATTGCGTGCATATAATGATGATCATTATCTGCAATAAAAGATGTGGCAGGGCTTCCTGCAGATTCACTTGAAAGAGACCGGAGAAAAAACCGGTGCTCTGTGGTTGGATGTTACCAGTTTCAACGAAGAATGAAACTGTATGATTGAGTGATTTTCCAGCCTGGAGCAGATAAAAGATTAGCCCTCCGAAAACAGCAATGAGCACGGTATAAAGCACAAAATGCCTGGCAATCTTCATTCGGTTAAGGCTTCTTTTTATTGTTCAACAACATATATCTCGCCGTTTCATAAAATGCTTTTGTAATCGTCGACATTTCGCGAACAGTATCAGGAATATCAGCGGCCTTCACCGGATCGTTTCCTACAATTGAATACATATCTTCCTTACCTGTATTCAAATTGGCGCGATATAGAAAAGAACCCTTCAGCAGATCAATATATCCCTGATCGGGATCATACAGGAATGAAAATGCCTTGCCCGCATTTAAAGTGGTGTCAAGAAGATCCCGCCCCAGCGTGGTATTTCTATAACTTATTTGTGCAAGCCCGGCTGCTGTAGGTAATAAATCCAGCTGTGATGCAAATGCATGTATCCTTTTCGGCTGAATCAGGGCAGGTGAATAAAACAGCATGGGCACGTGCATATTGTCCAGTCTTTCGTTTGTCCATGCCCTTGGAAACATGTTGCCGGCGTCACCCGCAATTCCATGATCACCTACAAAGACGAAAATGGTATTGGAAAAATAGTTTTCTTTTCCGGCGGCCTCCATAAATTTCCGGTAGCAGAAATCAGTATACCGGAAAGCATTCATTTCATCGTTGGATTCAAATCCAAATGCCCTTAATGAATCGGAGGGAAACTGCAATTTATGAAACTCATCAAGGTCTTCAGGCGGAATGGTATACGGCCTGTGATTATCTGCCGTTTGAATAACCGCAAAAAAAGGAGCATTTTGTTTATTTAACACCTGATTTGCCTCCAGGAAAAGATTCTTATCGCTGATTCCCCATACATCCAGTTTCGAAGCTTTGTAATTCTCCTGTTCATACAAATGCAGTCCGTCGATATTGTTATTTAGTAGTCCCCGGATATTTGCCCAGCTGGCGCTCCCCCCGATGAAATAAAATTTATCATATCCCTTAAAATCATTGATGATCGTATGCTGATTAACTGCGCCTGGATTGCGACTGGTTGTACTGTTGGCCTGTCCTACATCAGGAATACCGGTAAGTACGGCCCAGACCCCGCGGGCAGTACCATAAGATGGTGTAAAACACTGATCAAAAAAAATACCCTGATCACACATACTCTTAAAAAAAGGTGTCGTATTCAACGGATTTCCCCACATGGAACTTTTATAGGCACTAAAGGATTCACAAATCACCACGACGATATTCGGTTTATTTTTTGCCGCCTGAGTTTTAATAACACGTTCATAATTCAGATTCAATGAATCACCTGTGAAATCGAAAAACGGTTTTAGTACGGAATAACCTTTTCTCACCATATCCAGGTTATACATCGAATTCCTGAATTTTAGACTGCTGAAAAAAGACTGATAAGGATTCAGCGCAAGATTCGCCCGGTAATCGTTGCCGAGGCTGAATGCTTCGCTCCATCTCAAATTATACTGACCAAAATTTCCAAAAATTCCAAGTCCAAATAAAACAAAAGCACCTGTAACCCAAATCCACTTGTGTTTTTTCCTGCTTTGATCTGCAGACCTTGCGATTACTCGGTAGAGCTTTATGAGAAGCCACCAGATAAAAAAACTGACCACAAGGATTGATAATATCATACGAATCACCGGGTAGTTTTCCCAAACGAGTGTCAAAGAAATTCCGGCATCCTGCATGTAGTTCAATACGCTCGCACTCAATCTCAGATTGAGATAACTATAGTGGGCGAAATCGATGGTATAGATAAAACTGGTAGCCAGACAGGCAATGGCAAGAAGAACAAAATATCCTTTCCGTGATCTCGGGGAAAGAAAAGGATCCGAAATATTCATCGCGCCCAGCAGGAGCATGAATACAAGCAAAAAACACAACATTTTCAAATCGAACCGAAAGCCGAGCAGAAAACTGCTGCCCAGTGTAGAGATCGGATTACCGGCATGATTAAAAACAAAATAAAAAATGAGCCGGAGCAGGCCCATCCACAGCAAAAAAATAATACCCACAACAAAAATCCAACGAATCAATTTAGGTATCTTTAGTACTTTAAACATATTCTTAATTATGGGGATTAAAATTATAGCAATTATTCTGCAATCATGATTTTACTCCATGCCATGAATTTCCTCAATATTTTGAGCCCCATACTTCGGTTTGACGATTGGCTGTTTCACAAAATAAATCAGGTCTGGATCAATCCTTTTTTCGATTTTGTACTTCCATTTGTGCGGCAACAGGAATTCTGGTACTTCTTCTATTTATTTTTACTCGTTTTTAGCATCTTAAATTTCGGAATCAAAGGCTGCTGGTGGTCCATTTCCCTGATCATGACTGTTATTATCGGCGATCTTTTCAGCAGTTCATTGATGAAATCACTGATTTGGCGGATCAGACCCTGTCGGGATCCGGACCTGGCGGGTCAGGTTCGGGTATTGGTGAACTACTGTCCCCAAAGTTCAAGTTTCACATCTTCGCATGCCTGTAATCATTTCGCCGCTGCTTGGTTTATTTTTATAACTTTAAATCAAACAGGTTCCTGGCGCTGGTTGTTATTTGCCTGGGCGTTCGTTATTTGTTATGCCCAGGTTTAT
>DASXNJ010000139.1:0-2629 GCA_036495145.1 Puia sp. | reverse complement strand
GTTGAAACCGTTGGTAATAACAGGGATGGCTAAAAAATGGCCCGCTTATCACAAATGGAACTGGGATTTTTTTAAAGCTGTTATCGGAAATCAGGAAATAGGCATTTACAATAATTCAAAAAGTGATGCTTATACACCGGTCAACACAGCTGACGACTATATGAGGTTTGGTGAATATATCGACATGATCCGCCAGGGACCTGCAGAATGGCGGATTTTTCTTTTTAATATTTTTGAACATGCCCCTTCGATTCTGACAGATTTCTGCTGGCCGGAACAATATAGCAGGGGCTTCGTAAAAAAATATCCGATGTTGTTTACGGGTGGCCAGGGATCCGTTACACATATGCATTTCGATATTGATCTCTCGCACATATTCCATACGCAGTTTATAGGTAAGAAGCGAATACTGCTTTTCCCTTATGAAGAACAACATAAGTTATACAGAAAACCATGGGAGGTTTTAAGCATGGTCAATTTTGAAAAATTTTATGATGCTGAAAATAATAAAATTGATTATGACCGTTTTCCTGCCCTCCGGCTGGCAAAGGGCTATGAACTGATCCTGGACCATGGCGAAACTCTTTTCATGCCCGGAGGGTATTGGCATCATATGGAATATATCGACAGTGGTTTTGCGATGAGTCTTCGGGCGGTTCAACCCGGAATCCACGGAAAAATCAGAGGGGCCTGGAATCTCTTCGCGATGCGTCACCTGGATACACTGATGAAAAAAACCGCACCCGCCTGGTGGTATAATTACAAAAGGGAAAAAACATTTGCAGATGCAAAAAAGGAGTTGGTAGCTGAAATTTGATCACCAATGTGTTTAGCGACTAGTTATGGGCATTATATTATAGGAATTAAGTATTAAGCTTTAAGCCTTATGCTTTACGCCTTAAGCCTTAATGGTCCAGGTCTCACGTCCGCTCAGAAGCTTACTCAGGTTTCCCTTGCCTTTTGTTCTGATTACTTCTTCAATCTGATGATTCAGCATTTCTTCATAACAGGGACGAGACGTTTCATAGAAAACTCCGAACGGACGCGGGAAATGCGTTTCCAGATTCGGGTCGTCAAACATGCGAATCAGTGTCTGTGCCTTATAAAGATCCTTATCATCATGAATCCATAAATCTTCAGCAGTATATCCGATTCCAATTTCCACTACAACAGGCTTCATTCCGTCAAGGCGGATTCCCTTATTTTGTTGTGCTCCGAAAATGAGTGGCTTACCCTGTTCGAGCATCAGCGTTTCATCCGGTTTTGAATTTTTCTCCGTAAAAATTTCAAATGCACCGTCGTTAAATATGTTACAATTCTGATAGATTTCGAGAAAAGACGAGCCCTTATGCTGATGACTGCGCATCAGCATCTGTTGCAAATGTTTTGGATCTCTGTCCATCGTACGGGCGATGAAACTGGCGTCAGCTCCCATCGCAAGCGCCAGTGGATTAAAAGGATGATCAATGCTGCCCACGGGTGTGGATTTGGTTACTTTATCCGTTTCAGATGTTGGGGAATATTGACCTTTTGTAAGGCCGTAAATCTGATTGTTGAATAACAATATATTAACATCGAAATTTCTGCGAAGAATGTGAATGGTGTGATTTCCACCGATGCTGAGTGAATCTCCGTCGCCTGTTACGATCCATACACTCAGTTCAGGCCTTGTGGCTTTTAAGCCAGAGGCTATGGCTGTTGCTCTTCCATGAATGGAATGCATGCCATAAGTATTCATATAATACGGAAACCGGCTGCTACAGCCTATTCCGGATATAAAAACAATATTCTCCCGGGGAATGCCAATCGTGGGCATTACTCTTTGTACCTGGGCTAAAATAACATAGTCCCCACATCCGGGACACCAGCGAACTTCCTGGTCAGTTACAAAGTCCTTGGTAGTGAGGGGAGCGGATGAGGTCGGGTTGTCGGCAATCATTGAAAATAGAGTTCCTGCAAGTTACACATAATTACGGCTCTGCGCGTGGAATGGCTTTTGCCGTCTTATGAAAAAAACAGTTAAAAATGAAAAAATATTTATTGGCTCTAAGCATTTTATCCGGTGTTATCCTGATGGGATGCACGGCGGGTTATGTATCAGAAAGGCCGGCTGAAGTTACCTATGTAAGACCTGTGTCTCCAGGACCCGGATACGTTTGGATCGATGGAGAATGGGAATATTCCGGCGGCAGTTATCACAGGCGGGAAGGATCCTGGCAGCAGGCCAGGGAGGGTCATACTTGGAAATCAGGATATTGGGAAAATAATAATAAAGGTTACAAATGGCACAAAGGGGGATGGCAAAAATGATATGATACCCCGGAAAACAGAAAAGCCCCTGCTTGGAGCGGGGGCTTTTACAATTAAAAGCGATTAATATCTGCTGTTACTGTAGTTATTTCTCTTCTGGAAATTACCACCGCCGCCTCTGTTTCCACCACCAGCTCCGCCGGTGCGTTCTTCGCGGGGTTTGGCTACTGAAACGTTAATGGTCCTTCCATCAACTGAAGCACCGTCCAGTTCTGCGATAGCTTTCTTAGCAGCTTCGTCGTCTGCCATTTCAACAAATGCAAATCCACGTGATTTCTGAGTGAATTTGTCAAGAATAACTTTAGCAGATGAAACTTCA
>DASXNJ010000138.1:0-3617 GCA_036495145.1 Puia sp. | reverse complement strand
ACTCCCTTTTTTTCGCCCGAGATGCTGTCAAATGGATTGTAGTACCATTTCTCTTTTCCTGTAGCAGCGTCCAGTGCAAATAATTTAAGCTGGGGTGAAGTTGCGTACAGCGTTCCGTTTATGATAACCGGATTACACTGGATCTGCGAATGCGCCGCTGTGTCTACATCTCCTGTATGGAAGGTCCAGGCAACTTTGAGCTGAGTTACATTGGATGTATCAATTTGTGTCAGAGAAGAAAATTTATTCCCCGCTGTATTGCCATTGACGACTGTCCAACGCTGGTAAGGATCGGGTTCGGTGTTGCAGGAAGAAAGGAGAAATATAGAAAACAAGACTAAAAGAAGGGAGCGTATGATCATATGGTTGGCAGTTGGCGGTTGGCGGTCTTTATTGAATCAACCGAATTAAATATAAGGCTTTTAAATTATTTATTTTTTCACAGAACTGCAAACTACCAACTGCCAACTGCCAACTTCTACATCAGGCAACCGAAACAAGTACAAACGCATGCTGCGCGCCACGGTAGTTATTATAAATGAGGATCCGCTGAACAGGTTTTGAACTGGTATTTTTCTTTAAAAGTATAGAGGGAATATTGCCGTCTTTCAGCATCTGAAAAGATAACCAGCAGGCAAAGGAGGAAGCGGTGCAGTATTCACCGCATAAGTGTTTAAATCTTGCTACGGGAACGTTATCCTGAATAGCGGATTCCGCTACTTCATAATATTTTAGCAGACGATTGTCGCCATTCTCTCCGGTTAACAATAAATCAGGCATTTCCCCTTCGGCAAAATTTTCTGACAGGAATTTTTTAAAGACATGCAATATAATGGCAGGATCTTCTGTATGAATGGTACGTACATCATCCAGACGGGCAATGGATCCTTCCCGCTGATTATTCACCCAAACCATAAAAGAACCTTCCCCCGGAATAGTGCCTTCTGCTGAAGTCGTAAATAAATCATAGTTTGATACCGGTTCTTTCCTGAACCATCCCGCCAGACTGTCGATATTATAATTGTATGCAGATATTTCATCGGTGCATCCCAACAGATAAGCTGCATCGGGATTTTCTTTCAGCGACATAACCACATCCATCAGCGCATTTTCAAATGCCAGTCCCCGGTGAACATGCGTAATATTATACTGGTGATTTTTGGTAACGAGTGCTATTTGCGCTGCCGCGGCATTGGAAGTACTCTGAACAAAACTCGCAGGCGTGAGTAATCCTTCGTTGTATTCAATAATCTGATTCAGAAATTTTATACAGTCTTCCATGCCCCCGTTTGCAGTAGCGATGATCATGCCGTCCGGCTGTGGTTGTTTTTCGAGCAAAGGCAATGCTGCACCTACCGCCATACGAACAGATTTTCCCATTCTTCTTTTCACGCCGGCAGGAATACCAGGATAATCGGGTTCCACCACATTCAGTAAATTATTTAACGATGTTCTGAATTGCGTGAGATCCGCTTCCGGAAAGCTCAGCTGAGGTGAAATACAGGCAGACTGATGAAAGTAGGGCATTCGTCAGGTTTTTGAAAATATCAGCGTGCTGCAATTGCCACCAAATCCAAATGAATTTGACATGACGTGTATGATCTCTTGTTTCGCATACGTACGAACGGGTACGAGTCCCGTTTCGACGATTGGATTTTTAAATGATAAAGACGGATATACCTCCTGATTGACCAGGTTCAGAATAGAATACACCGCTTCCACCGCACCTGCTGCGCCCAGTGTATGTCCGGTGTAAGATTTCGTAGAAGAAAAAGCAGGTACGTTTTCAAACAGCCGTATCATAGCACGACTTTCTGTTTCATCATTATTTTCAGTACCTGTTCCATGTGCATTGATGTATCCGATTTCTTCTGCCCTGAGTCCGCTGTTTTTAAGTGCATCTTTCATCGACAAATAAGGTCCGTCACCTTCCGGAGAACTGGAAGACGGATGATAGGCGTCATTCTTATTTCCATAACCCCTCAGAATTGCATAATTTTTTTTATCCCTGCAGTCCTCTTCTCTTTCGAGAACGAGAAATGCTGCGCCTTCTCCCAGGTTCAGACCGTTGCGATCACGGTCAAAAGGTGCACAGGCTTTGGAGGAAAGAATATTTAGTGCATTGAATCCGTTGATCGTAAATTTTGCGAGACTCTCTGCGCCTCCTACAATGGCGCGTTTTGCATATCCATTTTGTATAAGACGTGCGCCAAATAAAATGGCATTTGCAGAAGAGGAACAGGCTGTATTGATCGTACTCACTTCTCCCATTATTCTGTACCGTGTTTGTATAGCCATTGTAACGGAAGCATAATCGTAGGAAGACAGGTAGGGCGTGCCATGATCTTTCGCCAGCGCATCATGAAATATTTCATCTGTCAGGCACATGCCGCCAACCGTAGTTGCCCCCACCAGTGCAGTGTCGGTCGAAGCCAATTGTTCAGCAGTCAGCCCGCTGTCTCTGATCGCTTCATCCGAAGCGTGCAGGGCGAGTAACGAGGTTCTGGTAATGGACAGATTTGGTTCTCCGAATATTTTTTTATTCAGATCTTCTGTAGAATGTTTTACTTCGGCCGTCGGCAGACGGCCCGCATATGAGGTTTTGTAAAATTTTATATGGTCAATTCCACTGCGTTCAAGCTGAAGAGACTCTCTGTTTTCTGCAACAGAATTTCCAATCGCACTGATCAGGCCCATGCCTGTGATAATGATCCTGCTCAAATCGCGCTATTTACTTGGTTCTGTTTTTTTCTATATAGGCCACCATGGTGTTGACATCGGTCAGGATCTTCCTGCCTTCTTTCGGATCCTGGATATTGATGCCGTATTCGCGGGATAATAATACAATCAGTTCAATGGAGTCGATAGAATCCAGGCCAAGCCCTTCACCAAATAACGGCTCGTCGTCTTTTATATCTTCCGGTTTCACTGTCGTCAGATTCAGAAAATGAATGATCTGTTCTTTTACCTGTTGCTTTAATTCAGCTGTTTCCATTACCTTTTTAAATTAAATTTTTCCTTTTTAAACCGTACAGAGTGAAAAGTTGAATGAGCACGGTTATTCCCAATAAAGATAGAATATTCAGCCAAATGTCGCTCAGTTTCCCTCCTTCCAGGAACAGTCCGTAATATGCTTCCAGGGCCCAATGCAGCGGAGATATCTGCAATAGTTTTTGCAAATGCGCTGGCATCGCAAAAGAAGGTACGATTAATCCGCCCAATGCCGCCATAATTATGATGGATATAGCGCCAAATCCATTTGACTGTTCCGGCGTGCCTGCAAAAACACCGACGCAGATGGCGTAATTAACAGCGCAGTAACCCGTAACCGCCGTCACAATAAATAAAGCCAGGATATCTTTTGGCAAATGAAGGGTCGGCAATCCGAGATAGTGGAAAAATTTATTCCCAATCACAAATACTACGGCGGCCTGCAGGATGGTCACGGTCAGGTAAACAAGCTGTTTTGAAAAAAGGGCGTGCAGATAACTGGCAGGCATAGTCTTTAATCGGAGAAAACTGCCGCTGTTTTTTTCTCTCACCATCGTACCGCCCAGTGACAGGACAATAAAGAACATCGCAAAAATCGTCCATGCGGGCACGTTATGCTGGGAGGC
>DASXNJ010000137.1:0-5285 GCA_036495145.1 Puia sp. | reverse complement strand
AACGCAGGAAGACGCCGGCAATTCCTATGATATGGTAGCCGCTTCCACACTGATCAATGAATCATACGCTCCCACAGCCACTGTTTGGGCACCGACTTATATTGGAACCTATGCACAGGCTTTTGCAGCTGCACTTGCACTCGGAGAAACGCCCGCTCAGGCATACGTAAGTGCCAGCGCCGCGGCGAGAACCAACGCAGATAAAAACAGATATCAGCCGGGAACTACGGCATTCAATAATTCATTGGATTCTTTGAAAAAACTGGCTATTCCTGCAGGCGGAAAATTCAATGACAAGACAAATCTGTATGTAGTGGAAGGCATGTATAATTTTTCAGATCTGATTAAATGGGCTGACATCAGCATCGGTGCTGCCACAAAAGAATATGTGCTGAATTCTCATGGAACGATCTTCGCCGATACAGCCGGTGTAATCAATATCAACGAAACGGGCGCCTTTGCACAGATTCAAAAAGGTTTTTTTGACGACTACTTAAAAATAACAGTGGCGGGACGATATGATAAGAATTCCAATTTTAAAGGAAGATTTACGCCAAGGATAACAGCTGTTTACGAAGTAGCAAAAGACAATTATATCCGTGCTTCCTATCAGACGGCTTATCGGTTTCCGTCCACACAGAACCAATATATCAATCTGCAAACGGGTTCTGCGAGACTTATCGGCGGTCTTCCGCAATTTATTTCCTACTATGGATTAACAAGTGACACGTATGATACCGCGGCTCTGGGAAATTATGCAAGAACAGGTGTACTGCCAACACAATATCAATTCAAAGAATTCAAACCTGAAACAGTTGCTTCCTGGGAACTGGGATATAAGGGACTGATCGCAAACAAATTGTTCATAGACGTATATGGATTCTATGCTCAATACACAGATTTTATCGGACTGACCGTGCTGGTAAAAAATCCACTGACCCAGGGACAGAATGCACTAAACACTTTTGGGATATATACAAACAGCAGTAATAAAGTCAATACGGTGGGAGCCGGCATCGGGCTTCAGTACACTTTGCCAAAAGGATTTTTCGTGGGCGGAAATCTCGCATATAATGATTTGTCCAACAATGATGCGAATGTGCTTACACAGTTTAATACGCCCAAAATCAAGTATAATATTTCCGTTGGAAACTATACGATCAAAAAAGTATTTGGTTTCAACCTGACTTATCACTGGCAGGAAAGCTATGTGTACGAATCCTCATTCATCTCAGGAACCACGCCATCATTCGGCGCTTTGGATGCGCAGATCAGTATGAAACTCCCCAAATTGCAAAACAGCATGATCAAGATTGGCGCGACCAATCTCCTGAATAAATATTATTCTGATGCAATCGGAAATTCACAAATCGGGGGATTGTACTACGTGAGTCTTGGATATAACGTATTCTAATGTGGAAATATGAAAATGTGGAAATGTGGAAATACGGGTTTATATAGTTAGAAAATGAGGATTTACACATTTCCATGTTTTCATATTCTCATATTTGCCTTAAACATTAAACCTAAAATGCATAACATCTCCATCCTTCACCAGATAATCCTTTCCTTCAATCCTTAATTTTCCGGCTTCGCGGCAGGCTGCCTCGGACTGATATTTTATGAAATCTTCGTATGCGATTACCTCGGCTTTGATAAATCCCTTTTCAAAATCAGTATGAATAACAGAAGCGGCTTGTGGCGCCTTCCATCCTTTTTGAATGGTCCAGGCCCTGACCTCCTGAACACCGGCTGTAAAATAAGTCTGCAGAGTTAACAATGCATAGGTGCTCCGGATCAGTTTATTCAATGCGGGTTCTTGCATTTTATATTCTTCCATGAACATAGTCTTGTCGTCTGCATTTTCCAGCTCTGCAATTTGCTGTTCAATGGAATTATTCATCACGATTACCTGAGCGTGTTCTGCTTCAGCTGCTTTTTTCAACGCTTCGGAATATTTATTTCCTGTGTGCATGGATTCTTCATCTACATTGGCGACATATAAAACGGGTTTGTCAGTCAATAAAAAAAGATCCGCGATGGCCGTCTTGTCATTTTTATCGAGATGGAGTTCCCGGATATTTTTTCCTTTTTCCAGATGTTCCTTGACACGTTTCAATACTTCAAATTCAGATTTTTGTTTGGCGTCTGCTGTACGGAGTAATTTTTCAGCTTTCTGATATTTTCTTTCCACGCCGTCCAGATCTTTCAGCTGGAGCTCAGTATCAATAATTTCCTTATCACTCACCGGATTGATAGCGCCTTCTTCACGAAGCACATTTTCGTCCTCAAAACAACGGATCACATGCACGATGGCATCTACTTCCCTGATATTCGCCAGGAATTTATTTCCCAGTCCCTCTCCCTTACTGGCGCCTTTTACGAGACCGGCAATATCTACAATTTCAATTTGTGTCGGAACGATCCGGTCGGGGTGTACGAGTGCCGCCAGTTTCTCCAGGCGTTCATCTGGCACATCCACTAATCCGATATTGGGCTCAATCGTACAAAACCGGTAGTTACTTGCCTGGGCTTTTGCACTGGTACTGACTGCATTAAACAGCGTGGATTTTCCTACATTCGGTAACCCGACGATGCCTGCCTTTAAAGCCATAAGAATTTATATTTATTGATTCTGAAATTCCTGAGTTTTTGCGCCCGCAAAGATAGAAGTATTTGAGGGATCGTTGTTTAATTACTTATATTCAACCCATAATTCCGGCTATGGCCCTCAACCTGATTTGGATCATTTTTTTTCTGATAGCATTTATTACGGCCTTGGTGCGGTTGATTTTTTTCGGGGATACAGAAATATTCAAAACAATCATTGACGGGGTTTTTGATTCTGCCGGATCGAGCGTACAAATAGCCATCGGGTTGATTGGTATATTAGCTATGTTTCTTGGATTCCTGAATATTGGGGAAAAAGCCGGCGCCATCAATTTTCTGTCACGCATTATTGGTCCTTTTTTCAGTAAACTTTTTCCGGAGGTCCCGAAGAATCATCCTTCGATGGGACATATGGTGATGAATTTTTCCGCGAACCTCCTGGGACTTGATAATGCGGCAACGCCTTTTGGTTTAAAAGCCATGAAAAGCCTGCAGGAACTTAATCCGAATAAAGATCAGGCTTCCAATGCGCAGATCATGTTCATGGTTCTGCATGCTTCAGGACTCACGATCATTCCGGTAAGCATTATTGCCCAACGCGCCATTTTAAAATCGACTGATCCTACAAGCATTTTTATTCCCTGTATGATTGTCACATTTGTGGCGACCGTAGTAGCGCTCACAGTGGTAGCCATAAAACAAAAAATCAATTTATTGCAACCTGTCATTTTATTATGGGTGGGAGGGATTTCGGTATTGATCGGTCTGCTGGTATACTTTCTGCGATTACACAGTAACTATATAGATCCATTTTCGAAGATATTCAGCAATGGCCTGATCCTTTTGTTGTTTGTCGTTTTTATCATCGGAGGTCTGGTGAAGCGTATCAATGTATACGAATCATTTATAGAAGGTGCCAAGCAGGGATTTCAGGTGGCTGTTACTGTGATACCTTATCTGGTGGCGATGCTGGTGGCAATCAGTGTCATCCGGAGTTGTGGAGTGCTGGATTTTATAACGAGCGGAATAGGATCCTTTTTTCATCTGTTAGGTATCAATAGTGATTTTGTTCCGGCATTACCAACGGCGCTCATGCGTCCCTTGAGCGGAGCCGCCGGCAGAGGCATGATGATTACTGCCATGCAGCAATACGGACCGGATTCCTTCATCGGAAAACTTGCCTGCATTTTCCAGGGAACCACCGATTCAACTTTTTATATCGTCGCTTTGTATTTTGGTTCGGTTGGAATTAGTAAAGTCCGCTATACCATTCCTGTATCATTGCTGGCGGATTTATCGGCAATCGTCACGGCGATTCTATTGGCCTATGTTTTTTTTGTACACTCTTAAGGCAGGAGGCTTGAGGCCTGACGCATGAGGCTTTTTATGCGTCTTATATTTTTCCATTTATTTAAACTGTAAGCCTCGTGCTTTCCGCTTCCTGCCTCCAGCCTCCTGCTTCCTGCCTCCGGCCTCCCGCTTCCCGCTTCCCGCTTCCTGCCTCCGGCCTGAATGAATTATTCAAAGAGTTCAAACTTCGTCTTCGGTCTCCGCTCTTCGAGCCATTTGAAATTCCGGAGTTTCATCTCATCGAGGTTTACTTTTTTGATCGGGTACATCGTGCCGTCGGCATCCTGGCGGAGTACTACTTTATTCAGCTGCTTATTGAGAAAGATCATGTCAATGACATCCGCTTTATTTACTCGGTTCACGCCAACAAAAGCCGCACTGTCGTCTTTAATATAGTAAACGGCTTCAGCGCTTCCCTTACTCCTCATATAGTCAATGACTCCGTCTTTGAAAAAACCGTTCAGCGTATTGCCTTTGATCTGGTTGTACATATTTGCAAAAGTCTTTCCAACGACCAGGCTGTTTTCAAATACAAATAAGCGGTCAGGTTTTTTATTTTTTGTATACAAAAACATCGTGTCGCCGGTCACCTGATAACCACCCGCCCAGGCAATGGGGTTTGTATACAAACGGAAAATTGAATCGAGACCTGAATAATAACAGCTGTCGGCCACAGCCTGCAGTGAGTCAGAAAAGATTCTGACGTGATGATAAATCTGTAAATACCGGAGACTGCTGTCGTGCGGATTTTTGGCCGTGCGGACGATTTCTTCTCCCTGTGCGGAATCTGGTCTACTCAAAACAGAATCGGGAATTCGCGCTGAAAATACCGTGTCGCCGGTAATATAAATCGAATCCTTGTCCTGTTTTAATATGATCAGCGGTTTTTGGGTCGCAAAAAATGTATTTGCTTTGCTGTTCGCAATCATCAGGTTTGAAATCATGGTCAGATTTTGAACAGTATCCCGGAAAACGGCATTACCCTGCGCAATACTCAAACCCGTACTATCATCAAAACGAATATGATCGGCGGTGATTCTTTCAGCTTTATCGGTTATGGTAGGCCGTTTTCCAAATTGGGCACGATGATTTTTAAGATCGTAGTAACCCTCCCGGGTGTTGATGGTCCTGCCCGTGCTGTCGATGATATAAGTGTCGGTAATAAAAGTCGCCAGCTGATTTTCGGAATTATAAAGTAATGAATCTGCGGTCAGATCATATGCAGGATCTTTCAGTTTGACATTCTTCTTGAAATAGACATCCTTGGTTGCTTCGTAATAGGTACCCTCCTTACTGGTGACGACCGTATTCTTATTCAACACTTT
>DASXNJ010000136.1:0-3791 GCA_036495145.1 Puia sp. | reverse complement strand
ACCACCACCTCGATGATCCAGTCGCAGGATGAAATATCCTTCATATTATCTGTGAAATTGCCCGTCTGGATTCTTTTCACAACCGCCGCGTTATAAACTGGTGAGGGGTTTGATTTAATGGATGCAGCCAGCGCTTCATTCACGATACGGTTCTTCACTGCCGGATGATCTAGTATCAGTTTTTTTGACTTTTCTGCTTCAGTCAATTCAGCCGGCGCCCGGTCCAATAATAATACCTGAACTCCGGTACCTGCGAAATGACAGGCAATACGGGAACCCATTACGCCACTGCCCAACACGGCCACTTTTCGGATAATTCTTTTCATAATGGAATCGTTAATTATTCAATTTCAACCCGAAGATAACGCGAAAAAATCTGAGCGTTCCGTTGGCAGGATTTTGACTTTACTCAACAGATGATTCATTCAAACAGGGAATAATAATAGAAAGGGATTGAACGTCATATACTGAATATCGACGATTGACTGCCCGCTGTTACGTTTGGTTTTCATTACAGAATATTCAGCTTACGACAGAACCTGCTTCAATTCTTTCGTCGGGATTTACAAAGTATAGCTTACCGGATTTGTCCTCTGCCATCAGGATCATACCATTGCTTTCGATTCCTTTCATTTTACGGGGAGCCAGGTTGGCCACCACGACCACCTGCTTACCAATTATATCTTCTGGATTAAAATGCAGCGCGATCCCTGAAACAATAGTTCTTTTTTCAAAGCCCATATCCACCAATAGTTTTAATAGTTTATCAGCCTTGGCCACTTTTTCTGCTTCGAGTATGATACCCGAGCGCAATTCCAGTTTTTCAAAGTCCGGAAATTGTATTTCCGTTTTATTAGCCGGTACCGGCGGAGCTGCTTCAATGGTAGTATTTGGTTTCACGGCATTCTGATATAACTTCTCCATTTGTTTCACAATTTCTTCGTCTTCTATTTTCCTGAATAATAATTCCGGAGCGCGAAGGCTGTAACCGGTTTTCAATAAATCAATTTTTCCGGCATTCTCCCAGTCCAGCATTCTTTCTACCACTTTCATCATCCGCAATAATTTCTTTGCTGTAAACGGTAGAAAGGGATTTATCAGGATCGTAAGATTGGCTGTCAATTGCAGGCAGAGGAACAGACAGTTGTCAATTTTTTCCTGGTCTTCAGCAGAGGTGGTTTCCTTTCCCGCTTTTTTCCAGGGTTCTTTATCCTGCAGGTATTTATTTCCTTTCCTCGCCAGATCTATCACGGCATAAAGCGCATCCCTGAACTTATAAGTCTCTAACAATTCCGTGACCGTAATTCTCGTTTGGTCTATCTGGCGTATCAATTCGGTATCCGCATCATCTTTTATTTTCTCATGCCAAACAGGAACTTTTCCTTTGCTTAGTTTATGCATCAGCACAAATGTCCGGTTGACAAAATTTCCAAAGATGGAAACGAGTTCGGAATTATTCCTGTCCTGGAAATCCTTCCAGGTGAAATCATTGTCCTTTGTTTCCGGCGCATTGGCGCAAAGTACATATCTGAGAACGTCTTCGCAGCCTGGAAAATCTTCCAGATACTCATGTACCCAAACAGCCCAGTTTCTGCTGGTGGATACTTTCTCTCCTTCGATATTTAGAAATTCATTGGCGGGCACATTATCCGGCAGTACATAATGACCATGTGCTTTTAACATCGCCGGAAAAATAATACAATGGAATACGATATTATCCTTACCGATAAAATGAACGAGCTTGGTATCATTTTGCTGCCAGTAGTCTGCCCATTTGGGAGTCAGTTCCTTGGTAGCAGAAATATAACCGATGGGTGCATCAAACCAGACATATAAAACTTTTCCTTCTGCATCCGGCAGGGGTACCTTGATTCCCCAGTTGCTGTCCCTCGTCATGGCGCGGGGTTGCAAACCATTATCGAGCCAGCTCTTACATTGGCCATATACATTATTCTTCCACTCAGTATGGCCATTTAATATCCATTCCTTCAGAAATTGTTCATAATGCTGTAAAGGAAAATACCAGTGCCTGGTTTTTCTCTTCACCGGTACCGCATCACTGAGTGTGCTACGGGGATTGATGAGCATATCCGGACTCAGAGAGGAGCCACAACGCTCACACTGGTCACCGAATGCATTGGGGTTGCCGCAAATCGGACAGGTTCCTGTGATGTAACGGTCGGCAAGAAATGTCTTCGCCGCTTCATCATAGTATTGTTCGGTTTCCTTTTCTTCAAATATATTTTCGTCGTATAATTTTTTGAAGAATCCGGCGGCTGTTTCGTGATGTATCTGATTTGATGTTCTTGAATAGATATCGAACGAAATAAACATCTGCTCAAAACTTTGCTTAATCTGCGCATGATATTTATCAACTACCTGCTGAGGTGTTATACCTTCTTTCATGGCCCGGATGGTGATCGGAACGCCATGTTCGTCGCTGCCGCCTACAAAAAGAATATCTTTTTTTCGGGCTCTCTCAAAACGTACATAGATATCCGCCGGAATATAACAGCCCGCCAAATGACCAATGTGAACGGGGCCATTTGCATAAGGAAGAGCTGCGGTTACCAGGATGCGATTGTATTCTTTCATAGTTTGTCAGCGGATCTGGCTCCGCAAGGACTGCAAAAATACGTTATACAGGTCTAAAGCTCAAAGCTGAAAGCCGGGACTGATTCAATTGTCAATAATTCATGATCCATAAACAATCCACCTTTTAAATCCGGTTCATCCTTTAACTTTAAATGATGAAGCGAAAGCGATTTTTAGGATCTCTGTTGGCAAGTCCTATGCTTGGAATGGCCCGATGGCAAACTGTTTCAGGGTCTGATATGGAAAATAGGGGCGACTTACCCTGGCGCATTCCGCCATACCTGAAGCCCGGAAATACGATTGGAATTACCTGCCCGGCTGGTTTTATGATGCTCTCAGAACTGCAACCGGCGATAGATACTATTAAAAGCTGGGGTTTTAATATTCGTTTAGGCAAGACTGTGGGAGCACGGGATTTTATTTTCGGAGGAACCGACGCCGAGCGTCTGGCCGATATGCAAAATATGCTCGATGATCCCGATATCCAGGCCATCATGTGCGCAAGGGGAGGATATGGCAGCGTGCGGATTATTGATCAGCTGGACTTCCGGAAGTTTACCGAAAATCCCAAATGGATCATCGGGTTTAGTGATATCACAGTGTTTCATGCTGAACTCAACCATCATTTTCATATAGCGTCCATTCATTCAAAAATGTGCAATAGTTTTCCGGACCACCCCGAACAGGCTGAAAAGGAGCAATGGGAAAGTATTTTATCAATTCAACGGGCTTTGACCGGGAAGCCGATTGAATATCCGGTTATCTATGATCCTGCGAATCGCGCCGGGTCAGGTCATGGAATTCTGGCAGGGGGTAATCTAAAAACGATTGAAAGCCTGGCTGGTTCTGCTTCCGATCTGCAAACGGACGGAATGATTCTGTTTCTGGAAGACGTGGGAGAGTATCTGTATAGCATCGACCGGATGTTTTATAATCTGAAACGTACCGGTAAACTCGAAAAACTAAATGGATTATTGATTGGCGCCTTCCGCGTAAAACCGGATGATCCGGGTGATGAATTTGGAAGAAGTGTCTATAATATTGTACTCGATCTGGTCAGCGCATACAAATATCCGGTTTGCTTTAATTTTCCAGTGGGCCATGTCAAAACTAACTTTGCTTTGAAATGCGGCGTGAGTCATGAATTAAATATCAGTGATGGGCGGGTTATTTTTAAGGAAGTTTCCAGTGCTTAA
>DASXNJ010000135.1:0-9965 GCA_036495145.1 Puia sp. | reverse complement strand
GATGATTCCACCGAGGCCATAGATCAGCAGGTTGCGGCGAAGTAACGCACTCGCTCCAATCGGCTTGTATGCTACGCCCCGGAGTGCCAGCGGGATTAATAAAGGTATTATGATCGCGTTAAAAATAACGGCAGAGAGAATGGCACTTTCCGGACTATGCAGGCGCATGATATTCAACGCCTGTAAGGAAGGAATCGAAACGATGAACAGGGCGGGGACAATGGCGAAGTACTTTGCCACATCATTGGCGATGGAGAAAGTAGTAAGCGTACCACGGGTCATCAGTAGTTGTTTTCCAATTTCAACAATTTCTATCAGTTTGGTGGGATCATTGTCGAGGTCTACCATATTTCCTGCTTCCTTTGCCGCCTGGGTTCCGCTATTCATGGCTACACCCACATCTGCCTGTGCGAGCGCCGGCGCATCATTGGTACCATCGCCCATCATGGCAACCAGTTTTCCGGAATGTTGTTCTTTTTTTATATAATTCATCTTGTCTTCCGGTTTCGCTTCAGCGATAAAGTCATCCACACCTGCTTTTTTTGCAATATATTTTGCGGTGAGTGGATTATCGCCCGTCACCATTACGGTTTTGACGCCCATTTTTCTGAGCCTGTCGAAGCGTTCGGAAATACCCGGTTTGATAATATCCTGTAATTCTATTACACCCAGTGCATGGTTATTCTGGCTTACGACCAATGGGGTACCGCCGTTGCTGGCGATATCTTTTACTTTTTGTTCAGTGTCCACAGGGAACGGATTTCCGGCTTTTTCAACAAAATGACGGATCGAATCATAGGCACCTTTCCGGATTTTTATCCCGCTGCTTAGATCAATCCCGCTGCTTCTGGTTTCCGCTGTGAACTCAATAAATTTGGCACCGTTAGTTGCGAAGGAGTTTAAATTCATACCGCTGAGTTCAACAATGGATTTACCTTCCGGAGTCAGATCGGCCAGCGAAGCGAGAGCACAGGCTTCGATAAATTCTTTATCGGGAATATTTTTAGTTGGCCAGAAATGAGTCGCTTTGCGATTGCCAATGGTAATGGTGCCCGTCTTATCCAGTAGTAAAGTATCCAGGTCTCCGGCAGTTTCTACGGCCTTGCCGCTTTTGGTAATTACGTTTGCCCGCAAGGCACGATCCATTCCGGCGATGCCAATTGCGCTGAGCAGACCTCCGATGGTGGTGGGAATCAGGCAAACGAACAGGGATATAAATGCGGCGATGGTGATCGGGGTATTTGCATAATCACCAAATGGTTTCAACGTAACACAAACAATTACGAAGATGATGGTGAACCCCGCCAGCAGAATGGTGAGGGCGATTTCATTTGGTGTTTTTTGTCTGGAAGCACCTTCTACCAGTGCAATCATTTTATCCAGAAAACTTTCACCCGGGTTGGTTGTCACTTTCGCTTTAATCTGATCACTGAGTACACGGGTGCCACCGGTGACACTGGATTTGTCCCCGCCTGCTTCACGGATCACCGGAGCACTTTCTCCGGTGATGGCGCTTTCATCAATACTTGCCAGACCTTCAATGATCTCGCCATCCATGGGAATCGTATCTCCGGCTTCGCAGAGAAATATATCTCCTTTTCTCAGTTGGGAAGAAGGCACGATTTTTATTTCATCTGTAAAAATTTCTCCAACAGGAAATATCTTTTTCGCAGGGGTGTCTTCCCTCGTTTTTCTGAGACTATCTGCCTGTGCCTTACCACGAGCTTCCGCGATGGCTTCCGCAAAATTGGCGAACAGCAATGTGAGTAATAAAACAATAAACACGATGAGATTATACATGAATCCACCCTGGGATTTTTCTCCCACATAAATCCATATACAGACGGCCAGCATTATAGCAGTCCCGATTTCCACCGTAAACATCACCGGATTGTGAACCATACTCCGTGGGCTCAATTTGATGACCGACTGTTTCAACGCCTGTTTTACCAAGGTTGCTTCGAATAATTTATTTTCCTGTTTTGACATGTTTATAAAATTATTTCTGTGAGAAAAATTCGGCAATGGGTCCAAGTGACAAAGCCGGGAAGAAGGACAAAGCAGCTACAATCAGGATCACGGAAAAAACCATGATACCGAATGTGCTGGTATCCGTTTTCAATGTTCCTGCCGATGCCGGAACGAATTTCTTTTTTGCCAGAATGCCCGCTATGGCGACGGGTCCGATGATGGGCAGGAATCGGGAAAGCAACATCACGAGACCGCAAGTGATATTCCAAAAGGGAACACCATCACCCAGTCCTTCGAATCCGGAACCGTTATTTGCAGAAGAAGAGGTGTATTCATACAGCATTTCTGAAAATCCATGACTTCCAGGATTGTTCAGCCAGGCTGCATAAGTCTTTGGATCTCCGGCAAACAAATGCGAGGATAAGGCTGCGAATGCCAAAATCAGCAATGTATGTAACAACGCAATGATGGTCGCTATTTTCATTTCTTTCGCTTCGATCTTCTTTCCCAGAAATTCCGGCGTTCTTCCCACCATGAGTCCGGAAATAAAAACGGCAATAATCATGAACACATAGAAATTTAAAAATCCCACACCCACACCACCGAAAAAACAATTCACCATCATCCCCATCATGGCAAACATACCGGTCAGCGGGGTGAAACTGTCATGCATAGAATTGACAGATCCATTGGAAGTTACGGTAGTCGTAATACCCCAGTAAGCAGAGGCTGCCGGACCGAAGCGCACTTCTTTGCCTTCCATACTACCCAGATTTTGGGCAATACCCATTTGTGAAATAGCCGGATTCCCTTTCATTTCAAAATATATAGACGGAATCAGAAAGCAAAAAAGTCCCAACAGCATCACGGCAAAAATTACCCAGGCCAGTTTCTTCCTTTTCAGAATGTATCCCAGAGCGAAAATCATGGCCATGGGAATTAAAATGATACTGATATTTTCCACCATATTGGTGAAGTAATTTGGGTTTTCAAAGGGTACAGCCGAATTGGCGCCGAAAAAACCGCCTCCGTTCGTTCCCAATTGCTTTATGGCAATCATGGCGGCTGCAGGTCCGCGGCTCACATTCACCGTATCTCCTTGTAAGGAAATGTATTGATCCTTTCCTTTAAAGGTCATCGGTGTTCCGTTGAACAATAAAATAACAGATATTATGATGGCCAGTGGCAACAAGATCCTTGTGCAGGATTTTATAAAGTAGTTATAAAAGTTACCCAGTTTATCAGTTGTTCTTTCTTTCATTGCATTGAATACGATGGCACAGGCTGCCATACCCGCACCCGCACTGATAAACATAAACAACATCAGCGTGAGTTGACCGAGATATGAAACCCCGGTTTCACCGGAATAATGTTGGAGATTCGTATTGGAAACAAAACTGATCGTTGTATTAAAAGCCAGATCTGCTGACATGGACGGATTCTGATCCGGGTTCAGCGGCAGCCAGCTCATATTCATCAATACAAGCATGGAAAAGATGAACCAGATGAGGTTAATTGTCAGCAGGGCAATCAGATTCTGCTTCCAGGTCATCTCTTTGTCCGCGCGAATACCGCCAAGCTTAAAAAAAAACTGGTCGAGAGGATTCAAAATCCGATCGGTCCAGGTGCGGTCACCTTCATAAATTTTTCCGATATAACGGCCCAACGGGATCGATAGCAAAAACATAATCAGGAACATCGCTACTACGCCAAGAATTTCTGTGTTCATAATTCAGGTTTATAGACTTTAAAATTTTTCCGGTTTCACAAGTACATAACACAGGTAGCAGAAAACCAGGATCGAGATAATAAATAATAGTGTCATGATGGATTAGATTTTATCAAAAAAATCAATTGATTTAAAAAAGATCGCGAAACAGATAAGTGCAGCGATCACTAAAATGAGAGTCAGCATGATGATGGGTTTTAGTATTTTTTATAAACATGATTACCATTTCCCCCGGGGTTGCCAAAAGGATGCCCCTTCGGAATGACTCATTTGCCATTTCGATGAAACCCTTAACAATAAATGCTTTGTGATTTCCGCCAAATAATTTTGCGGAATCGTGGCAATAAAAAAACCCTCTCAAAATGAGAAGGTTTATCAAAATGGAGTAATTGTTTATTGAATGCTGTATTCTTCCATTTTCCGGTATAAAGTAGACAATCCGATATTTAACAGACGGGCGGTTTCGGATTTGTTGTTTCTGGTATGGATCAGCACGCGCTGAATATGAAGTTTTTCTACACTCGCGAGGTCGAATGCAGACAAACTGTTGCTTTTACCGTCGGTTGTAGAAAATTCCATCGGCAAATCGGCGGTTGTGAGTTCATCGCTATTGGAAACGATCAGCGATCTTTCAATAATATTTTTCAGTTCCCTTATATTTCCCTTCCAGTCATGTTTTTTGAGCACCTCCTGAAAATCCTTACTAATGGATTTTACGTGCGGATTTGTTTTTTCAGCATATAATTTCAGGAAATGATTTGCCAGAATAGGAATATCAGATTTACGTTCCCTTAGAGCGGGCAATATAATCGTAAATGCGTTTAGCCGGTAATACAGATCCTCCCTGAATTTACCGGCGTTTACTTCGTTGAACAGGAGCTTATTGGTAGCAGCCATAATGCGTACATCTGCTTTGGTCGATTTCGTATCCCCGACTTTAATAAATTCCCTGGTTTCCAAAACGCGTAAGAGTTTTGCCTGCAGATCGATATGCATTTCTCCGATTTCATCGAGGAATAAAGTGCCGGTATTGGCTTCTTCTATTAATCCTTTTTTTTCTTTGGTTGCACCTGTAAATGACCCTTCCTTGTGGCCGAAAAGTTCGGATTCCAAAAGCTCTTTATTTAATGTGCTGCAATTCAGTGCGACGAAGGGATTCATGCTTCGTTTACTTCCATAATGAATAGCCTGTGCGAATACTTCCTTGCCAGTCCCTGTTTCACCCATCAGTAATACCGTTGCTTCTGTACCCGCAACTTTTTTTGCTAATGAAACGGCTTCCTGAATCAGGTTTGATGCTCCCAGGATGTTATCAAAGTCGTATGTTTTTTTGAATTGTGTTTCAAATCTTGCAACCCGATTTTTCAGATGGATTTTTTCCAGGGCACGATTTAGTAAGGGGATTATTTTTTCGTTATCATCTCCCTTGGTGATATAATCAAAGGCGCCGTTTTTCATCGCCTGAACGCCATCTGCAATATTTCCGTAAGCAGTTAGCAGAATCATCTCAACAGATGGATATTTAGCCTTGATTTCGAGAACAAAATCAACACCATTTCCGTCTGTTAATTTTACATCACAAAGAATGACATCCGGCAGATCTTTTTCGAGCATTTTTCTTGACGCTTTCAGATCTGATGCTTCCCGGACGCTAAATCCTTCCAGCCTGATGATCCGGCTGAGCAGATTGCGCAGCTTTTCCTCATCGTCGATAATCAAAATATTTCCTGGCATAGAAATGCTGAATTCGAAATAAAAATCGAAGGTAGGATTTTAAGGCCTAAAGCCTAGCCCAAGGCCTAAAGCTTAAGGCCGGAGAAATAAAAACAAATCAACAACAATTGGTGATTTGTTTTTATTTCTAACCCGAAAGATTCAGCATTAGAATATTAGTATATTCATATTGCTTCTTCCAAAATTGCCGCATGAAAAAGATTATTTTTTTAATCTCCTTTTTTGTTAGTCAAGTTTCTTCCATTGCTCAAATTCCATCTTCATCCAATAGCCTGATCCTTTCAAAAGAACAATTACAAAATAAAATAAAAGGTGGCTGGGCCGGACAAACCATCGGCGTTACATTCGGTGGGCCTTATGAATTCCGGTTCCAGGGAACTTTCATAGGCGATTATCAACCGCTTTTGTGGTACGACGGATATCTGAAAGAAACGATGCTGAATAACCCCGGATTGTATGATGATCTGTACATGGACCTGACATTTGTCGACGTTTTTGAAAAATATGGATTGGATGCACCTGTGGATTCTTTTGCATCTGCATTTGCCCATGCAGGATATAGTCTTTGGCATGCGAACCAGTCAGCCCGTTACAATATATTAAATGGTATTCAACCTCCCATGTCAGGGTTCTGGAAAAATAATCCGCATGCCGATTGTATCGACTATCAGATTGAATCTGATTTTGCCGGGCTTATGAGTCCGGGTATGCCAAACAGTGCTTCTGCTATTTCTGACAAGATCGGACACATGATGAATTATGGGGATGGCTGGTACGGTGGTGTATTCGTCGGTGCGATGTATGCAACTGCTTTCGGGTCGGATGATATCGGCGGGATCATCAATGAAGCATTGAAAACGATCCCTGAGCAAAGTGAGTTTTATCAATGTATACGGGACGTGATTGCCTGGCATAAAAAGTATCCCGGCGACTGGAAACAAAGCTGGCTGGAAGTACAGAAAAAATGGGCGAATGATATCGGATGTCCCGATGGAATATTTTCACCTTTTGATATCGATGCCAAAGTAAATGCCGCTTATGTAGTCATCGGCTTGTTATACGGTGACAGAGACTTCACAAAAACCCTGGAAATTACAACACGATGCGGACAGGATGCAGATTGTAATCCTTCCACAGCCGGCGGAATTATGGGTACCATTCTTGGCTACGACCATATCCCCGTTTTTTGGAAGATGGGATTGAAGGATGCTGAATCCATCGACTTCAAATACACAACAATGTCTTTGAATATTGTTTACGATATCGGTTTTAAACATGCTTTGAAAAATATTATCAGGAATGGAGGAAATGTAAAGGGTGAAATGATTGAAATAAAAAAGCAGGTACCGGTGAAGGTAAGGTTCGAAAAGAGTTTTGAGGGTTCATATCCGGTTATGAAAATTCCGGTGAAATGGAACGGCAGCGTAAACGAATTTAATTTCAAATTCGAAGGAACCGGTTTTGTGATGAAAGGAGAAGCAGTGGGTAAACAGGGGAAGTCGGACTATGTATTTAATGCTGAGATATATATTGATGGGAAACTGTCGGAAACGACTGTGCTGCCCGCTGGGTTTAACGCAAGACGAAACGAACTCTGCTGGAAATACGATCTACCAAAAGGAATTCATACTGTGCGATTGAAAATTTTGAATCCCAGCGCTGAAGCAGAAATAAGGTCAGATGAAGCGATTATTTTTTCTGATCATCCGGTGAATGGATTAACTACTTTTTAAATTAAACGATTTGAGCCTAAAGCCCAAAGCCCAAAGCCTAACGCCTAACGCCTAACGCTTAACGCTTAACGCTCAACGCCAAACACCCGACGCATAATGCCTAACTCCCAGGCGTAAAGTTTCCTTTCGGTTAGCCGCCAACTGCCAACTGCCAACTGTCAATCGCCAACCTCATATGGAATTAACAATATTTTTCGCAACCACGTTTACCTTTTCTATCGTTTTAGCGTCTAATAAGTAGAACCTAAAACCCCGGAAAATGGAACCGAACATCATACAACAGGAGGTACTCCTAAACACGGATACACAGTTTGCTCACAGGCAATGGGCAGATAAGGACTCAAGGGGTTCTGAAAACCTGAGTGCCATTGAAAAATTGGAAAAAGCCTGTTGGGACGGACTTGTAAAAGAATTGATTCCCGAATTAGATATTACACTACAAACTAATAAAAAGCTCTGGCTCTGGCAGGTACACGAAACCCGTTCATTTCTCTCGCTGGATTTTTATGAATATCCCGTAACCGGTAAGGAAAAAGAACTTTCGATTGATCCTTATCTTTTTGTAGAAGGCATCAACAGGAACTAATCCTCAGATATGCGGGCTGAAGAGAATGCGAAGACCTACCAGTCCAAGGCAAATCGCCAACACCCGGATAATGATATTACTTTTAAGTTTATGTGAGAGCCAGGCTCCAATTTGTGCTCCCGGGACCACACCTATAATTAACCCGATCACCATGTGCAGGATTTTTGGATCGTTATAACTGCCTTTGATGGCGTGTACCGATACACTAACGGTTGCCATGATGGCCAGTATAAAATGAGAAGTCGCTGTGGCGACATATACTGGAAACTGTAACCATTGAACCAGAGCGGGCACATGAATGATGCCACCTCCTATTCCTAATAACGGCGATAAGTATCCGACAAGCATGCTGATCAGAATACCTTTATTCTGATTATAAGTATAGCTGTAAGATATTCCCATTGCATCTTTAATCGTATGATGTTTCCATCTCCTCTGATTTTCGTCGACTACCGGCGGGACCAGTGGTTTATCATGTCTTAAAAACAGGTAAACGGCAAGTGCTATTAATAAAACGCCAAAAAGAATATTAAAAAGATTTCCCGGAATATACTGCGTGGTCAGGACGCCGAGGATAGAACCCGGAATCGTGAACAGGGCAAACAACAAACCGGCTCTAAAATCGATACGACCCGAACGCGCATAAGCGATGGAACCGGAAATTGCATTCGCCGCAACAATCACAATGGAAATGGCGGTAATGGTTTCGGGACTCAATTCAGGATTAGAAAGTATGAGGATGGGCACGAGTATAAAACCACCACCTGCACCTATCAGGGTTCCAAAAATTCCGATCAGGAATCCTATAATAATAAGAATGGCAGTCGTGTGCATAATCAAATTCCGGCCGGGGCTGTATTTTATTCCTGACCGCTCAAATAAGTATATTGGTGCCGATTCACCTTCTTTCCTTTGTTTAGGTCTTAATAACCCGGCTGCCGGCGCGAAATTAAATAAATGCGCAATCATATTTGGTTTTACATATGATGACCGGTTAGCGTTGGACTAATGCGATTTATCTCAGAAAATCGAACAGATGGCCCCGTTTACATTAGATTTAGAAACCAGAAGGTCCAGGCCGTCCTTGCGATATTCTTTATTATATATGAAATTGTATATGTCGCCCGCACCATCTCTTATTATAGGCTCCTGAACACATTCAATAGCTCAGATACTCAAAAGACCCTGAGAATGCTCATAAAATTGAGTAACTTGCCTATATTTATGATATATAATCCTTACATTTCGATATTATTGACATATATCACAATTAAATTGATAAAATGCAATCATGAGTATATTTTCCAAAAACTTAAGATACCTGCGGAAAAGGGGTAACCATAACCAGGATGTGATTGCCCTGCTCTTCAGGAAACGGGCCAATACGATCGGCAATTGGGAGAATATGAAAAGTGAACCCAGTCTTACAGAGCTCATGAAACTGGGTGAATTTTTCGAAGTAAGCGTTGAAGACCTCCTTCACAACGATTTGGAAAAAAAGTCCGGTTTCCCTTATTCCAATTCATCCGTTTCTACTGGTTCAGGCAAATCGCCTGTTGCTTCATTTTCAGCGCAGGACCCTATGCAAACATCACCATCAACAGAAGCCAGTCCTGACGCCTTCTGGTTAATACTGCGTGAGCTCAGAGTGATCAGCGAGAAGCTTGATTCGGTTGTTGGTGGAATAGAAGCGGGCGGGTACAAAAAGAATTCTGATAAGAGTTACCATTAATCATTCCCGATTTTGGAAAAATTTTCCAGTAGGTGGAAAAACGGGAAAGATTATGTCAAATGGATATGCACATACCTGCATAAATATTGCTTTCCTAAGATCCTCGTTGTTAATAGATTGAGACCGGAAATTCGGTAAACCGCTTTTTGATTTGACGAATTGGTACCAAGCTTGAATTAATAGGTTTAGTTCTTTTCAATACCGGAGCGTTGAAGGAGATCCCCTGGTCTGACTAAGTGATTTGAATTGGGAAGGTCTGACATAATCGCAATATCCCCATGGATACTATCGTTTATAAGGCAATACTACCCATTCATGTTACGCCTGGAACAAGACAGTGGATTTATTTTTTTTGCTCCTGTGTACTGATGAGAAGTTGCTGGCGAAAATCCAGCACGATCGACTCGAACCTTTTGAAACAATTAAATCCCATGTCATGAAAACATTGTCTAAACTCGTATCAACCAGTAGCGTGTCGCT
>DASXNJ010000134.1:0-3736 GCA_036495145.1 Puia sp. | reverse complement strand
CATTATTTTAAAAATAATTTGGTTTAAAATAAATCGTAGGTTATTTTTACGCCTCAATGAACGTGATTACAACATATACAAAGAAGAGCACCAAGAAACCCCTGAATGGGGAAGGTGTCTGATATTTTGTATATTCAAGATAATGAGCCTTCCCCCACAGGGAAGGCTTTTTGATTTTTAACCATTCAAAACCGTAAAAAATGAAAGTTGCTGTTGTCGGAGCTACCGGGCTGGTAGGGTCCAAAATGCTGGAAGTACTGGCCGAGAGAAAATTCCCTGTTACCGAACTGATTCCCGTGGCCTCAGAAAGATCCGTTGGTAAGAAGGTTCGTTTTCAAAACAGGGAATGGACGGTGATGAGCGCAACCGATGCTATCCTTGCCAGGCCGGCCATTGCCATTTTTTCGGCCGGAGGCAGTACTTCCCTGGAATGGGCGCCTAAATTCGCGGAAGCCGGCATCACGGTTATTGATAATTCATCCGCCTGGAGAATGGATCCTTCGAAGAAACTGATCGTTCCCGAACTCAATGCAGATGCACTCACAGTAGCCGATAAAATCATTGCAAACCCGAACTGCTCCACTATTCAAATGGTGGTGGCACTGAATCCGCTTCATCTGAAGTACAAAATACGCAGAATTGTTGTTAGTACTTATCAAAGTGTTACCGGCACGGGAGTGAAAGCGGTAAGTCAGCTCATGAACGAGCGAAATAATATTCAGGGGGAAATGGCCTATAAATATCCGATCGACCTGAACGCGATTCCACAGATTGATGTATTCCTGGATAACGGCTATACAAAAGAAGAAATGAAAATGGCAAATGAGACCAGGAAGATTATGCGTGATGATTCTATCCGCGTTACATCTACGACTGTGCGAATACCGGTGATCGGCGGACATAGTGAAGCCGTGAATGTGGAATTTGAAAAAGATTTTGATTTAGCCGAAGTCAGGTCATTACTTGAAAAGGCGCCCGGTGTAATTGTAGTCGACAATCCTTCAAAACAGGAATATCCAATGCCCAAAGACGCGCACAACCGGGATGAGGTTTTTGTGGGAAGGATCCGGCGTGATGATACGCAGCCGAATACATTAAACATGTGGATCGTGAGCGATAACCTGCGTAAGGGAGCGGCTACGAATGCGGTGCAGATTGCGGAATACCTTTCAGAAAAAGGATTAATTATTAATGATTAATTATTAATGCATCAACGCATTTAGTTTCAAGATCAAACTCATTTGATCCTTACTAATTAATAATTAATCATTGGTCAGTTGACCCTGCTCCAATTCTCCCCGCTCTTTATGCGGTACATGGTCATTTCACTGACGCCATATTTATCTGCCAGTTTTTTGATCGTCAACTGGCGGCTGCTGCTGGAAAGCGTTTTTTTTATTGACTTCACCTGGGTGGCGGTTAGTTTTAATCCAACCGGGCGGGTAGACTGTATCTTTTTGTAGGCAAGTTTGGCGGGCGATTTCTGTTGATGCTGTATCATATCATCCAGGCTCACCCACTTTAAATTACTGACAGAATTGTCGGTTTTATTATGATTCAGGTGAATAACGAATTTTTGTTTTGGAGAATTTTTCTTTACAAACATGCGGGCAATTTCCCTGTGCAGATAGAGGGTTCCATTATTTCCGGGGCGATGCAGGTTCAATGTTTTATATCCGGTGGTAACGGACCCGTTCAGTAATTTTCCGTCATCATTTATATTTTCATAATAACTGGCCACCCGGCCGGTAGAGGAGAGCGCGTATTTTTTGCGAAGTTGTTTCCAACCCGGGAACATTAGCGGTTTCCAGGTTTCGCCAGGAATTTTTTTTATCATGGCTTTCGTTTTACTAAAGTTACAAAAAACAATAGCGATTGCCATATGAAAAAACCTACTTCGCACCGGGAGAACCGATAAACCGGAGAAATTCTTTTTCAGTTAATATTCGTATCGATGGAATCTTCTTCGCTTTTTCAAGTTTTGAGCCGGCATCTTCGCCCACAACCAGGTAGTTCAGTTTACTACTCACCCCTCCCAAAATCTTTCCGCCCTGTGCTTCAACCAGCCCTTCAGCCTCACTCCTTTTCAATTCACTTAAGGTCCCGGTGAAAAGAAAACTTTGATCCGCCAGCGTTCCGCCAGTTTTTCTCTCTGAACGTGTACTTCGGAAGTTCAGACCCAGGGATTCCAGTTTCGACAGCATTTTAATATTGTCTTTATTCTCAAAGAACTGCAATATGCTGCCGGCAACCTTTGGTCCCACATCCTCAAGCGCCTGTAAGTCTTCCAGTGAAAAATCTTTGAAATCCATGAGATAACTCACTGCTTTGGCCAGCGTCTTGGCTGTCGTTTCGCCAACATACCGGATCCCCAGGGCATAAATAACCCGGTGGAGTGGCTGGGTCTTAGATTCCTCAATGGCCGATTGCAGGTTATTAATGCTTTTCTCCCCAAATCCTTCCAGCTCAGAAATCTTATCAAATGGCAGATGATAAATCCCCGGCACATCTTTTAAGAAATCCAACTCATAAAATTTCATCACATTGGCAGCACCGAAGCTTCGGATATCCATCGCATCCTTACTCACAAAATGAATGATCCTTTCGACTACCTGGGCCGGACAATTTATATTGACGCATCTCAGGACTGCTTCATCGGGAACACGTACCAGTTCGTCGCCACAAGCGGGACAGTGTGTCGGGAAAACGATTTTCTTTTCCTTTCCCGTACGCAATTCAGCAAGTGGCTTTACAATGTATGGTATTACATCCCCTGCGCGCTCCACGAGAACTGTGTCTCCGATCAGAAGATCTTTCTGCCGCACGATATCTTCATTAAAAAGAGAAACTGACCCCACGGTTACACCGCCAATGGGGACAGGTTCGATTTTCGCCACCGGTGTGATACTTCCTGTGCGGCCCACCTGAAATTCAACTTTTAATAATTTACTGGTAGCCTGACGTGCTTTAAATTTATATGCGATGGCCCAGCGGGGATGATGGGTTGTCATACCCATTTTATCCTGCAGCGAAAAATCATTCACTTTCACCACCATTCCGTCGATCTCATAAGGCAACTTGTCGCGATCCGTTTCAAAATCAATACAATAATCAATTACCTGCTGTATACCCTTAAAAACTTTTTTTTCTTTTTTCGGACTTCTGAATCCAAGTTCCCATAGCATTTCCAGTGATTCACTATGCGTTTGCGGTGCTTTTTTTGATTTGACAGCATGTGCTTTTTCTGCACCGGCCATCTCGCCTTTTTTTATATCCAGCGTTTCTTTGGCAGAATAGTAACTGATATGATATAAAAACACTTCCAGGTTACGACGGCTCACTTCTGCAGAATCTTTTATACGGAGTGAGCCGGCCGCAGCATTCCTTGGGTTGGCCAGAGGCGCAAGATTTTGCTCCGCAAGTTGTTGGTTATATTTCTTGAAATTATCCTTGTTGATCATCGCCTCACCCCTTATTTCCACCTGTTCAATGCCGTAACGGGAGAAGGCTGCTGAAAGGGGAACCGAACGGATCTGTTTGATATTGGTGGTGATCTCATCACCCTGCACACCATCCCCCCGGGTAGCACCCCGGACCAGCAGATCATTTTCATAAATCAATGAAATACTGGCTCCGTCGAACTTGGGTTCAACACAATATTCTATTAAATCAAGACCCGTTAATTCCCTGGCTTTCCGGTCCCAGTCGACCAGGTCATCGGCATCGTATGAATTCT
>DASXNJ010000133.1:0-3466 GCA_036495145.1 Puia sp. | reverse complement strand
TGCTGCCTCGCTTTATGGCATAAAGGGTATTCCGATGAATTACCTGATCGATAAAAATGGAATTATATTGGCCAAGGGATTACGTGGGAAAGAGCTGGAAAATAAATTGCTTGAAATTTTGCATTAATCTTCCAAATTCACTGAACACAAAATGGGTGAAGCTGAGTGGCTAAAAACCGAATCTGTTATTCGTATACATTCGGATTTTTATTTTTACGGGGAAGCGGCCTCCGATTTATTAGCTGAATCCATTGCTATGGATATTGCCAATCATTGGAACGAACCAGCGGCTACGGTGGTATTGAAAAATTCTTTCCACAGAATCGAATTTATAATACGGGGATTTTATGAAAAAGATCTGTCGCCGGAAACGGTCTGGTATAACACCAATCCGAGAAATAATTATTTTCGCATAGAGGAAATTTCACCCGTGCATGTCTCCTTCGTTGACGGAATTCAATGTAATACCGGATATTTCAAGCTGGACAACCTTGTAAATAATTCCACCACCGCTGCGCATGAATACGGACATACTATCGGTCTTGATCATCCCGAACAACTGGATATCCGTGGAATGGGTCAGCCAGGAATTATGTATCCGAGAGGGACCATATGTGATCCTCCCTATCAATATGATCCGACCGCAGAACCGTTAAAAGCCGGTGGAACCATTAATCCGTATTCGCGAAAAGTTTTGCAGGCCGATATCGATCATCTGCGACTGCACAAATTAAGCTGGGATCATAATGGATTTGCCGTTCTTGGAGATTTTTCCAGTATCTATCATGATAAACAGCTCCCTCCCCAATAGATCAGCCATACCACGCTATATTCACTAATTTAGCCACTCACTATGGCTCCGGTCTTATCGCTAAAAAATATCAGCAAATCCTATCACCGGATAAAAGCACTGCAGGGTGTTTCCTTTGATGTTCCGGAAGGTTCCGTATTCGGCATACTGGGACCCAACGGAAGTGGAAAGACCACCTTACTGGGAATCGTGATGGATGTGTTGATCGCGAGTGCAGGTACATATACCTGGTTTGGCCAATCACCATCCGAAAAACAAAGAAGGGAAATAGGAACTCTGCTGGAGACACCAAACTTTTACCATTATTTATCAGCGCAGCATAATCTCGAGATTGCAGCCTCCATCAAACACAAACCGGTTGAAGATATCGAACGGGTATTAAAACTGGTAAGACTTTTTGAAAGACGCGATTCCAAGTTTCAGACTTTTTCGCTTGGAATGAAACAGCGACTGGCCATTGCGGCTTGCCTGCTCGGAAACCCTTCTGTTTTAGTATTTGACGAACCTACAAACGGGCTTGATCCATCGGGCATTGCTGAAATCAGACAACTGATTTTAGACCTCGCTGCAGCCGGAAAAACCATTATTCTGGCAAGTCATCTGTTGGCAGAAGTGGAAAAAGTCTGTACGCACGTGGCCATTTTACAAAAAGGCGTGCTGATAAAATCGGGTGACGTATTATCGGCATTGAGTCAGGAGGTTTGGCTCGAACTCGGATCGGCTGATATGAAGGGATTAAAAGAAATTCTGGACCTTTTGCCGGGAGTAAAAAATGTTGTCAGACATGGAAATCATTTCCAGGTATATTTTTCCGAATCAATACCAGATGCGGCCTGGATCAATCAACATTGTTTTGAACAGAATATCGTTTTGAATTTGTTACAGGTTATGAAAAAAAGTCTGGAATCCGCATTTATTGAGCTCACCGATAACGTTAGTAATTAATCATGAGCGATTTTAAAAATACACTGGGCGTTGAATGGCTGAAGCTTAAATACTATAGAACATTCTGGGTTCTGCTGATCGTGATTGCCGTTTGTATTCCGGCATTCAATTATGTGATCTATGATGTCACAGATAATAGTTTTCCAAAAATGAATGGTCAGAATATATTGGGTAACCCGTTTTCATTTCCCAATGTATGGATCACGGTTCCTTACAATGCCGGCATCCTGATATTTATACCCGCCATTTTAATCATCACTTTGTTTACGAACGAGTATTCGTTCCGGACACACCGCCAAAATATAATTGATGGTTGGAGCCGGTGGAGATTTATCCGCATTAAAATAATTGAAATATTCTTATTAAATATTTTCGTCACGGCAATTGTTGTTCTGACCTGTTTATATTTCGGATTTATCACGAGGACATCGGTTCAATCAAAACCCGGATGGGAACAGTACCGATTTATTCTGTTCTTTTTTGTTGAAATGATGGATTATTCACTGATCGCCGTTCTGATCGCCATGCTTATTAAACGGGCCGGGCTGGCCATGGGTATTTTCTTCCTGTATATGATCATAGAACAATTCGTGGTTTCACTGGGAAGGAACAAATATAAGTTGAGCTGGGTTGACTATTTACCGGAAGAAGTTTCCGACCGTCTGATTCCTCAACCGTTTGCCCGCAGAATTTTAACGCCTGGCAATAATGCCCTTTGGGAAAAACATATTCCTTTATATCTTTCAACCGCTGTTTTATATATCATCCTTTATATTCTTATTATCAGCTGGCGGTTTCGGAAATCCGATCTCTGATAAAATAAACCCATACGGTACGGAATTAAAAATTTCGATTAATGAAAAAACTCATCTGTTTTTTGAATTTGAGCATTCTGTCTTTTATTTGTTTTGCCCAGCCCCGGCTGCCCGAACATTATTACTGGGATAAACTCGCAAACGGTTTGGAAGTAGTGGTCATCGAAAATGATAAAGTCCCTCTGGTGACGATCGAAATTGCAGTAAAAAATGGCGCTTTTACAGAAGACTCAAATTACAACGGGCTTTCCCATCTGTTTGAACATATGTTCTTTAAGGCAAACAAGGATTATCCTGATCAGGCAAAATTTCTCAAACGCACTCAGGAACTGGGCGCCATTTATAACGGATCGACCGGAGACGAACGTGTGAATTATTATTTCACCTTCAGCAAAGACAGTCTGAGTCAGGGATTACAATTTATGAATTCCGCCATGCGGTTTCCTATTTACAGAGCCGAGGATATGCAAAAAGAGCGACCGGTTGTAGACGGTGAGTTTCAACGCGCAGAAAGCGACCCGTTGTATGTTTTATACTTTGCCATTCAGAAAAAACTCTGGGGCAATTTGTTCACCCGGAAAAATGGTATTGGTATTCACGAAATAATCAATACGGCCACACCGGAAAAGATGATGGTTATCAAAAACAAATACTACTTTCCCAACAACTCCATTCTGGTCATATGCGGCGATGTAAAACATGAAGAGGCATTTGCAAAAGCCAATCATATTTTCGGGACCTGGGAGAATAGTGGTTTCGATCCGATCACAAAATATCCCATTCCTGAATTTTTGCCACTGGTTTCAACGGAATATTTCGTTATGGAATCGCCTCTTGCGCAAACTCCCATTGTAATGTACTGGTGGCAGGGTCCTGATACCCGTAACGATTCGGC
>DASXNJ010000132.1:0-9903 GCA_036495145.1 Puia sp. | reverse complement strand
GAAATAGCAAAATATAAAGCCTCCCTCAGTATCGCCTGGTTGAAAAGATTATTCACAGAACCACAGGCCCAGTAAGCAAAATCATTTCCCTGGTTTTCCGCCATTTTCAGTGATCTGCGAACTGAACCTGTATCCTATTTTTACATTGAACAACCCAATCAAAAAATTCAAGGCCAGTCGTCGGCTCACGCATTAGCAATTATCCATTCTCAATTATCCATTATCTCCTATATTGCTATATGAGTCAAAAAGGATTTATCCAGATTCTGGGCGCGGCAGGAACCGTCACAGGATCCAAATATTTGATAGGAGCCAACGGTAAGAAATTCCTCGTTGATTGCGGCCTGTTCCAGGGTTTGAAAGAATTGCGTTTGCTGAACTGGAATCCCTTGCCAGTTGATGCCACTACCATCGATTTTATACTTTTGACCCATGGACATTTGGATCATGTCGGTTATCTGCCACGATTGGTACAGGCCGGGTTTAATGGAAAGATTTATGGAACGGCCCCCACCCTGGAAATAGCAACTATTGTCCTCAATGATACAGGTAAAATACAGGAAGAAGAGGCAGCTCAGGCCAACCGTTTCAATTATTCAAAGCATGCGCCGGCGAAGCCATTGTATGATCTGAAAGATGTGGCGCGGACCCTTCCGCTTTTGAGTGAAATCAAGACAGATGAATGGATCGATTTTGGGGATGATATCAAAGTCTGTTATCATACAAACGGTCACATCATCGGCTCGGCTTTTATCGAAATACATATCGGAGAAAAAAAACTTGTCTTCAGCGGCGATATTGGCAAATCGCCGGATATCTTGTTAAGTCCGCCGAATCGTCCGAAAGAGGCCGATATACTTTTTGTTGAAAGCACTTATGGGGACCGTCTTCATCCGAATGAAGATGTACCGGAGCGGTTAAAAGAAATCATTCTGCAGACCACATCAAAAGGCGGAACACTGATCATACCGAGTTTTGCGGTTGAAAGAACGCAGACCCTGATGTACCTGATCTGGCAATTAAGGAAATCAGGCTCATTGCCGGACATTCCACTCATCATGGATAGCCCGATGGGTGCGCATGTGCTTGATACTTTTCAAAAATTCAATAACTGGCTGAAACTTCCGGTTGGAGATTTTGAGGAAATGACCAGGATATTTCATGTTGTCAGTGCATTCAAAGAAACCCAGGCTTTCATTGATAACCACGCGCCGAAAATTGTTATTGCGGGCAGCGGCATGATTACCGGTGGCCGCGTATTGAATTATTTACAGGAATATATTGGCAAGCCGGAGACAACCTTACTGTTGGTCGGCTATCAGGCTGAAGGCACCAGGGGAAGACAATTGCAGGAAGGAGCACACGAGGTAAAAATGTACGGAAAATTTTACAACGTAAAAGCCCGGATAGAAATGATCAAAGGTTTATCGGCGCATGCAGATCAAAATGGATTGCTGGAATGGCTCAGTGAAATAAAAAATAAACCCGAACGGGTAATGATCACACATGGCGAAAAACAGGTTGCAGACGTTTTCCGTGTGAAATTGAAAGATGTATACGGATGGGAGGGCACAGTTCCCCATCTGAATGATATCATCGAATGGTAAAAGCGGTCTATCCGCGCAAATAGTATTGCAGAGTCCCACATAAGTATCTTGTTACTCATCAAGCGAATTGTTATTGCCCCGGGAAAGACTGGGAAAATCAAATTAGGGTTTGGATTATGTGCAAAAAAAGGGTGAGAAATCATCACCCTATTTTATTATCTTAGTAAAATCTAAACCAAACTTGCCATGAAATCAATTTTACTATTGAGCTCAATGCTTATTGCCCTTACTGCAACCTCCCAAACCACAACTTACAAAACAAACAAATGGGGAAATACCAAACAAACCCAGGATCACGACTGGGCCACTGCATTGGATAATCCCGTCAAAGAAAATGTCACGATTGTTGAAACGCCCTCAACCTTTAAAGCCACATTCGGGCAAAAAATAAAGGTGTATAAGATCGTCAATTCAAGTAAAATGGATGACGATACAAAAGTTTATAATACAACAATGAATGCCAAACCTTATATCATCAAAGTCATGTATATCAGTTCTGATAAGACCTATGCGATACTTTGCGAAAATGAATGGGCTGTCGCCAATGTAACTGATGCAGTAGTCGCCAAATAAAATCTATTTGCCGATGATCTTATATACTTTACCGGTATTACCCTGCGGACCACCTTGATCTGAGGTCAACAGATAAATTTCGCCACTCTGATCCTGGCCAAAGCTTTTCAGATAAGTTCCAAGATCAGTTGGGTAACCAGATATTGCGAGTGGACTATAAGACCAGCTTCCAGTGCCCGTCATGTTTGCGGAAAAAACTTTTCCTGACAGTGCATTGTTCAGTGTTGCAAACATTCCGAAAAAATATTTACCCTGAAAGGTGGGGAGAGCGGTCCCCCTGTATACAAAACCGCCGATTACGGCATTGCCCACACCTCCGCCTTTTGGGTTGGCGTTATTTGCCATTTCAATAACCGGGTCTATCAAGGGATTTCCGGCAGAGTCAGTCGTAGGGCAGGAGGCACGTTCAATCAAATCGCTATCCGTATTGAAGCAATGTGTTCCTTCTTTTACATTCCATCCATAATTACCTCCTTTTGTGACCAGGTCGATTTCTTCATAGAGAGACTGTCCTACATCGCCGGCAATGAGTTGGTGTGTTCCACCCATATCAAACGAAAAACGGAAGGGATTTCTGAAACCAAAAGCATATATCTCCGGCTTTGCTGCCGTGCCGACAAATGGATTATCGGGAGGAATATTGTAAGGACTACCGTTCACGTCTATTCGCAAAATATCACCCATCAGGTTCGCATAATTATCCTGTCCGTTTCCTCCGGCATTGACTGTATACCAGTCCGGTACATGACCATTACCTACATCGTCTCCATTTCCGCCGTCACCAATAGAGACGTATAAAAACCCGTCCGGCCCAAATGCCAGTGTACCGCCATTATGATTAATATAAGGATGATTGTCTTCCAGAAGAACTCTCTCCGAACCAGGATCAGCCTGGTTGGGATCTCCTGCAGAAACTTTGAACTCTGAAATCCGTGTCAGGTTGTTCCATTCTGATCCTACCTCTCCTGGAAATGGTGTGCCTCCATTAGGAGGTGCAGTATAAAACAGATAGAATTTACCATTTGTTTTAAAATCCGGATGGAAAGCCATTCCCAGCAATCCTCTCTCATCATAGGAAGCACTTAGAGTTACCATCCTGCCCGAAATATCAATAAAGGGGTTGACTAGTTTTTTTCCATCTGCACCGATAATCCAAATGGTACCAGTCTCATCAGCAATAAATAATCTTTTTGAACCATCCGGCGGTTCAGCAATTACGAGGGGAGCAATCATGCTGTCAGCAATGAGTTGAAGAGCCGGAGTTTTAACGGTAGTGTCCACTATTGGTGGTGGTGTTGGCTGCGTCGGTGGGGTTGTCTGTGAATACGAACTGTTTTTTTTGCAACCGGTTTGTATAAATAATTGAGAGCTCACCAGGAGCAAGGCGGTGATTTTGAAAATAAACTTCATAAGATCAAATTAATCCTTTTCAACCACGTTCCATTATATGTTACCATCTGCGGCCATTACAATCGCCGGAAAATTTTGCGCTCCTTTTCCTATTGCGGTCATTGGATCCGGAATATCTTTTAGGAGACCATCATCCCATTTGGCAGATCCGTATTCGATATGCAGTAATTGTGCCCGGGATGACTACCGGGCCGTCGCTAATGTAACCGATGACTTTACTACCAGTAGCGATCTAATTGGCGACCATCTTGTACACTTTTCCGGTGTTACCCTGCGGACCGATCTGATCTGACGTCAGCAGGTAAATTTCTCCACTCTGGTCCTGTCCAAAACTTTTCAGGTAGGTGCCGAGATTCGGAGTAAAACCGGTTATTGACAGAAGGCTGTTTGGCCAGCTTCCACTGGCTGTCATGTCTGCTGAATATACCGTGCCTGTTGCTTTTCCATCAGCCGAAAGCATACCAAATATATATTTCCCCACAAGTGAAGGGAGCGCGGTTCCCCTGTACACAAATCCGCCTATAATCGCAATACCGACACCACCGCCTTTCGGATTTGCTAAATTGACCAGTTCTATGACAGGGTCAATCAACGGATTTCCGGCGGAGTCAGTAGCAGGACAGGAGGCTCGTTCCACGAGGTCGCTATCAGTATCAAAACAATGAGTACCTTCTTTTACATTCCATCCATAGTTGCCGCCTTTTGTAACCAGGTCTATTTCTTCGTAGAGGGATTGTCCTTCATCACCTGCAATCAGCTGATGTGAACCGCCCATGTCAAACGAAAAACGGAAGGGGTTTCTGAAGCCAAAAGCGTATATCTCCGGTTTGGCAGCTGTGCCGACAAAGGGATTGTCGGGAGGAATATTATACGGACTACCGTTCACGTCTATGCGAAGAATATTGCCCATCAGATTTGCATAATTGTCCTGCCCGTTGCCGCCTGCATTGACCGGATACCAGTCCGGTACGTGGCCATTTCCAACATCATCTGCATTCCCGCCATCGCCAATTGATATATAAAGAAATCCGTCTGATCCAAATGCCAGTGTGCCAGCATTATGATTCAGATAGGGATGATTATCCTGTAGAATAATTCTTTCTGAGCTGATGTCAGCCTGGTTTGTATCGGAAGCTGAAACTTTGAATTCAGATATGGTGGTCGTGTTGTTCCATCCTGATCCAGCCGGACCAGGCACTGGTGTCCCGGCTTTTGGTGGCGCGGTATAGAAGAGGTAGAATTTACCATTTGTTTTAAAATCCGGATGAAATGCAAGTCCAAGCAGTCCCCTTTCGTCATAAGAGGGGCTCAATGTTACCATCTTGCTGGTAATATCAATAAATGGAGTCGCCAGTTTTTTACCATCTGCGCCAATGATCCAGATCTTACCAATTTCATCAACGACAAATAATCTTTTTGATCCGTCGGGTGGCTCTGAAACAACAACCGGAGCAATCAAACTATCGGCAACCAGTTTAAGAGTCGGTATTTTTGGTGTTGTGACCATTGTGTCGCCGGGTGGCGGCGGTGGTGTGCTCGAATACGAATTGTTTTTACTACAAGCGGTATAGATCTGAATTATAATAAAAAGCGATCCTGCAATTCCGGCAATGCGTTTCATGCGAAAGATTAAATGGTGAAAAAAATAATGCGGGACTCAGGGAGGAAACTGAAAATATAAAACGTCCCCGCAGCCGGTAGGGTTGCGTAAAAAATATGTAGAAATATCTCCGCTATTTGGAAAGTACAGCCAGATTATTATTGATCAGATAATCATAACTCTCTTTTAATGCAACAAAAACATCATCAGCTGTTTTGTCCATTTCAATAACCATCCATTCTGTATTGCCATCTGCTGCATTTACAATGGCGGGAAAGTTTTGGGTGCCTTTCCCTACGGCTGTCATCGGATCGGGCACATCATTTGGAAGGTTGTCATCCCATTTAGCCGGACCGTCTTTGATATGTAATAACTGTGCACGGCTTCCAAATTTTTTTACGATGGCAGCGGGATCTTGTCCTGCTACTTTTACCCAGTAGGTATCTATTTCGAAAAAAATATCTTTATCCAGATTTTCCAGCAGGTATTCATACACATAACGACCACCTGGTTTATTCCGGTATTCCCACCAGTGATTGTGAAGGCCAAACTGTAATCCGTTTGCTTTGGCAAATGCCGCTGCCTGATTGTAAATCGAAATCAGTTCCATCGTTCCATCTACACTGCTGTATCGTTTGTCTTCCGGCCACCCATGCCATATCATTCTTTTGCAATTGTATGCCGCCGCTGTTTCCAGGAAAATCTTTTTATGATCGCCTATGGGAATTTCTATATGTGCGGAAGACACGGACAAACCAGCATCCTTCAGGTATGATGCTGCCTGCTGAACGGAAATCCCATCAGGCCAGAATGCGGTTTCCACATAATTAAATCCAATATCCCTTACACGCTTCAAGGTTCCGGGAATATCTGTCTTGATCTGATCCCTCACTGTATATAACTGGACTGATAATTTTGCAGTCTGCCATTTGTTTTGATTGAACATGGTAAAAGCTGACGAGGGTATAATGGTTCCCGCGATTCCAATACCTGACCACTGCAAAAAATTCCTTCTCGTAAAACTTTGATTATTTTTCATACGGCTGTTTTGATATTCCCTGTTCGCTCTTTAAAGTTAGCTTAAACTTATAATTATTATCTTTAAACTAATGCCTTTGTTATATGGCTGATCGCCATTAATAGCCTAGATGAAATTATATGGGAGACAGTTTACTACTTAACTCGAAAGGCAAATCAGAAAACACCTATGATGCCATCGTGATCGGATCCGGAATCAGCGGGGGATGGGCTGCCAAGGAATTATGTGAACACGGAATCAAGACGCTGGTATTGGAGCGGGGGAGAAATGTGCAGCATATAAAAGATTATCCAACGGCTACTAAACACCCCTGGCAGTTTACCCATCGGGGGCGAATTTCTCATGAACTTGAAAAGGAGAATCCCATTATCAGCAAATGTTATGCATTTGATGAAAGTGCCCAGCATTTTTTTGTAAAAGACAAGGAGCATCCCTATGTGCAGGAAAAACCCTTTGACTGGATACGTGGTTATCAGGTAGGCGGAAAATCGCTGATGTGGGCGCGCGAAACACAGCGCTGGAGCCGGTATGAATTTGAGGCTCCTGCAAGAGATGGTTTTGCGGTTGACTGGCCGATCCGTTATAAAGATATCGCACCCTGGTATTCACACGTTGAAAATTTTGCCGGCATCAGCGGAAATAAGGACGGTATTGACAATCTGCCGGACGGTGAATTTCTGCCACCCTGGGAGTTTAACTGTGCAGAAAATTCAATGCGGCAAAAAGTGAATACACACTATGCAAACAGACGCATGTTAATGGGTCGCTGTGCCAATCTGACAAAAGCCGGTGAATTGCAATTACAACAGGGACGCGGACAATGCCAGGCGAGAAATCTTTGCAGCCGCGGTTGTCCATATGGCGGATATTTTAGTTCGAATTCCTCCACATTACCCTGGGCTGAAAAAACCGGTCATCTTACGCTTCGTCCGGATTCAGTGGTTCACTCGATCATCTATGATGAAAAAAAAGGGAAGGCAACAGGCGTGCGGGTCATAGACGCGAAAACAAAACAGGCCACCGAATATTTTTCACGTATCATTTTTGTAAACGCGGCCTGTTTGAATTCGAATCTGATATTATTGAATTCATCTTCCCCGCGTTTTCCGGAAGGCCTGGGAAATGATCATGATATACTTGGTCGCTATATAGCATTTCAGAATTATAGAGGATCCATCTCTGCAGATATTGGTGGATTTAAGGAAGAATATTATTATGGACGAAGGCCGGTTTCTCCCCTGATGCCCAATTTCAGAAATGTTTACAGGCAGGAAGAAGATTTCCAGCGGGGATACCTGGTTTTCTGGGGTGCTTATCGTAATACAGGCAATGAGCCTGCGGATATTGGCACTGATTTAAAAAAAATGCTCAGCGAAGCAGGAGACTGGTCGGCTTATATGTCGATGCAGGGAGAAGTGATTCCCAAAAAAACAAATCATGTGCGTCTTAGCAAAGATTTGAAAGATGAGTGGGGTATTCCGCAGTTGGTCACTTCAGTGGATTACGATGAGAATGATGAGAAAATGGTAAAGGACTTTTTAACACAGGGCGCAGAAATAATGGAAATTGCCGGTTGTAAAAATATAAAGGCCAATGATAATAAACAGGCACCCGGTCTGGATATTCACGAGATGGGCGGTGTCCGGATGGGCCGGGACGCGTCCACATCCATGCTCAATGAATGGAATCAGTTACATGCCTGCAAGAATGTTTTTATCACAGACGGTGCATGCATGACTTCAGTCGGTAATCAAAATCCTTCACTGACTTTTATGGCGATTACAGCGAGGGCGGCGAATCACGCCGTTGAAGAATTAAAAAGAGGCAACCTGTAAGAAGTGTGGTGAGTGTGGAATTGTAATGATATAGGAATTCAAAATTAAATTTGCAAATGACAATATGAAAATATGGATTGATCATATTTCTTCAATGAAGGCGTCAGTCATTCAGAAATCCGGGAGGGCATCAGTCCTCTCGTATAGAAGAAGTTTAAGGCGCTCGACGTCTTATCCTTCAGGCGGGATTTGGACATTCTCTGCAATGAACGACTTTAAAATATTTCCAAATTGTCATTTGCAAATTTAATTTTGAATTCCTGTATTTTCTACCCTTCCACAATCACCACATTCATTTCGCTCTCATCCTATTCCCCCTGGCCTCATGTGTCAGTTCCGCAAGTCCCAGTGCTTCCATCAATGGCGGAATGTACATTCCAAATCTGCCACGTAAACCTTTCCTGAGTCCATACCATCCACCGACAGGATTTTTGGAAGACCGTCCCCAGGCTTCCACCGTTCCTTCCTTCGCTGGTTTTTGTTCGTCGGCACTCCCCAGTTCCATCCAGTCCCCGTGTTTTTTTAGCATTGCATGCAGATCTGCAAGACAGCGATCATTATAATGCAAAATGGTTTTACCGACTGTACATACTAAAATTTTCGTCCCGTCCTTTTCATCTGCATATATGGTATATTCCGAGGTTCCCGGTGGTGTTTTTAAATGCAGCGGTTTTTCTCTGGTACCTATAATATATTTCATTATTCTGATTTGTTATTTTATCATACGGTTCCTTTTTTATTCCATCGTTGCCAGTTTTCATTTAACAGCCATTTACTCAAAGTGGTCGGGACTATTGAAGGAAAATGAGACTTTGTTCGTTCCATGTCCGCAGAGAATCCTTTTTCATTGAACCATTTAAACATCAGATACATTTCCCTGTCCATCATTAATCTGGCAACAAAGAGCGGAAGTCTTCTAAATTTTATTTTTGTTCCCAGGATGTGCGACATGGTGTCAGCTATCTGGTCATTGCTGAGTTCATCGCCGGCCAGTTCGATTTCAAGACCCATGCTTTTATCAGGATTTAAAAAGACAGCAGCAGCATATTTCCCTATATCCTCTGCCGCGATCATCTGATGCCTTTTTGCTGCATTTATCGGATCAAACAATTTACCGCCCAGAATTCCTTTAAACACCTGAAGGATATAGTAGTTCTCCATGAATTTAACCGGTCTCAGGATTGTTGCCGGCAGTCCAATTTGTTGTATATATTTTTCTATGATGAATTTTGTTTCAAAATGAGGCACCCCTGTATGATCGCCGGCATTGCAAACAGAACTATACACAAAATGTGAAACACCGGTTTTTTTTGCTGCATCCGCCATATTTTTTCCGTACCTGATTTCAGGTTCGGCGCCGTATTCAAAAAAATTCTGGATACTAAAAACGGCATAACAGTCTGTCATGGCATGTATCAGCGAATCCGGATCGCCCATATCTCCCTTTATAAGATGAACGCCTTTTGAAATCAGTGCCTGTGATGAAATACTATCCGGAGATCTGGTGAGTGCCCGCACCGGCAGGTTGTTTTTAAGCAGGTTCTGTACAACAGCACCTCCCTGCCGGCCGGTGGCGCCTGTTACTAAAATATATTTACCAATATTCGTCCCAGACATGTTTCTGCATGCTGCATTTTATTGCATCATGGATCTTTGACGTTTGGTCCCAGTAAAAAGATAGGTTAGGGGGTAAGTTTTTTTAAATATTTCTCCATTACCCGTCTGTTGTGTTCCAGATGATGAAGTTGCAATGTTGCCGCGTTTGATTTAAAAGGATCAATTCCCTTTAACACTTCCACGCGCAGGTCAAACAGGTGTTCTTTTCCGGATTTTCCGGAT
>DASXNJ010000131.1:0-10362 GCA_036495145.1 Puia sp. | reverse complement strand
TGAATTACATTTACAAGAACCTTTAACGTCCCGAACATATGAGATTTGAAGAAGCGCGCGTTTTTTTACTCAACAAACTTGAAAATGAATTGCCGCCAGATCTCTACTACCACAATATTCACCACACCCGCGAAGTCCTGGCCGCGTCCGAAGAACTGGCAGCCCTTGAAAATATTTCAGGTGATGAGCTGCTGCGCCTCAAAACAGCAGCCTTATTCCACGACAGTGGTTATCTGACCGTCTATGAAGGTCATGAAGATGCTTCCTGCGAATTGGCGGCGTCCTTTCTGCCGGATTTCGATTATGATGCCGAAAACATCAGGGATATCTGCCAGCTGATCAAAGCGACCCAGATACCCCAGACACCGATGAATAAGACTGCCCAGATCTTATGCGATGCCGATCTTTTCTATCTGGGTACAAACGACTATAGTGAAAATGCAGAGAACCTCTTTCTGGAAATGCAAAAAGTGGGCATTATCAGGCACCGGCCGGAATGGATGGACAAGCAGATAAAATTTCTGGAGGATCACCGTTACTTTACTGATTCAGCAATCGAAAAGCTCTCCAGCGGCCAGCACCTGAACCTGATATCGCTGAAAAATCAGATGCAAACGGCTCATTCTGTCACGGGGCACAAAAGATTTAATGTGTCAGATCTCTTTTTGATAATTATTGGTGTCATAACAGCGGCGTTTTCACTAAAGGCCTTCCTGGTTCCCAATAACTTTTTTGATGGCGGAATAACCGGCATCTCTCTCCTTATTCATGAGATTTATCATTTCAATTTGGGTTATGTGATCGTAATCACGAATCTCCCCTTTGTATTCATGGGTTTATTTACGATAAACAGCCATTTTGCATGGAAAACCCTGCTTTGTATTGTTCTTTTGGGACTTTGCCTGATCTATGTTCCTTATCCGGTTATCACCAATGATAAATTACTGGTGTCCATATTTGGAGGTTTCTTTCTCGGCATCGGAATCGGTCTCACGATGCGCGCGGGCTGTGCAGTGGACGGAATTGAAGTGCTGGCATTATATACCTGGAGAAGAACCAGCTTTACGATCAGTGAGATAATACTCGCACTGAACGTACTCATATTCAGTATTGCCGCTTCCCGTTTTGGTATTCCGGTAGCCCTCTACTCCATGCTCACTTATTTTACGGCAACCAAAACCATTGATTACGTGGTGGAAGGTATTGAAGCCTATACAGGCGTAACAATCATTTCCGGGAAAAGCGAACTTGTCAAACAAAGACTTGTAAATGAACTGGGTCGTGGAATTACGATTTATAAAGGGGAAAGAGGATTTTTACCCGGCAAATTCCATGTGCATGCTGACGTGGATATTATTTTCACCGTAATTACCAGGCTTGAACTTCGCAAATTAAAAAATCTGGTCACAGAAATCGACCCACAGGCATTTGTGTTTGCTCATACCATTAAGGAAGCATCAGGTGGTATAATGAAAAGGCGGCATATTCACTGATCGCACCCGAACCAAATCTTATTTTCATTATATTTATTCATGCCAAACGAATGACATGACCCTGAAACACCTGCCTGTTTTTCTGTCCTGTTTCATGTTTTCGGGTTGTTGGTTTTCCAGCCATCCGGTTCCTATGCCCCTCAACGAGTCCCAGTTTGCAAAACCTGTACAAAAGCCATTTAAGTTTTCGGTACCAAAGAAAATAAAATGGAACGAAGTTCCGGTTGACGGTATCCATCCCGGGCATATAATCCATTTTGATATCAGTAAGCTGCCTTCGCGCCCATTTAATCCAACAGGGATGGTTCCCCTGTTAAACCCGGCCATCCGGGAATCTTTTCAATACAACAAATTACCCGATACCATCCTTAATCTGGATGCAATTCCTGCTGAGCCCCTTATTTATAAAACCACTCTTCTGAGTACCATAAAAAAAGCAATCCTCGGCCAACCCAGGCTAAAAACGGAATCCTATTATACTTCCTTTGAATATGGCGATGACCAGGGACTGCCCGGCCAGTCCGTTGAAAGCATTTTGCATACAAAAGATGGCCGCTGCTGGATTTACACCAACCGGGGTCTCTCTATTTTAAACGGAGAATCATTGGAGACCTTTTCAACCAACTTTGGCGAGTGTTTTTATATGGCGGAAGATACACTCGGCCAGGTTTGGCTTCGCACGATTGAAAACGGCGTTTTGGTGATCAATCGCAAAGCAGGTATAGTGAGACAGATAACGAATTTCCAGACGGGCGTGCATGTACGTGTAGATAAGAAAGGATTTATTTGGGTCGGTTCGTTTACCGATGGGCTTTACCTGATTAGTCAGGACCAAAAAACATTTAGGCATTTCACAAAAAAAAATGGCCTGGTTAATAATGAAACGGTTATAACATATGAAGATAAAAAGGGAAGAATATGGGTCGCCAATCAAAAGGAAGGAATAGATATTCTGGACCCGTCCTTACAAAAAATCAAAAGGCTGGGTGCCACGCAGGGGCTGGAAAATAATATCGTCAATTATATAACAGAGAACCAGGACGGTGATCTTTTTATCTGCGGACAAAGTAAGGGGATTGAAATGATCAATATCGATAAGGGTACGTATAAACGAATCGATAGCGCACAGGGTTTCAAAAAATCCGCCACATTCAATATGTTGGAAGATCAGGAGGGGTGTATGTGGATCTCGTCTGACAGCGCAGGAGTTTACGTATTGTCCAGGCACGGTGATTCAATTGCAAATATTAGTAACCATGAAGCATTCAATGACGGATTTGTGCAAAGTCTGGACAAGGATAAACAGGGCAGAATCTATATAGGATCACTGACCGGCGGAATGAGTGTTTTTCCACCCGCCCGGCAAATCGCACATCATATAACTGCAAAACAAGGCATCCTCGATGATAATGTCTGGGCTCTTTTTAAGGACACCAAACAACGTCTCTGGATCGGCTCTTATGGAGGACTGAACATCATTACGCCGGACCAAAAAATAATTGCCGTGCTCGCAAATTCTGCCCCGAATCAGAATAACCGGACAGAAGACATTTTACAAACCGGTCCTCATCAATTTTTAATTTGCGGACCAAACATGGGATTATGCCTGATTGATGAGGAGAAAAATACTTTGGAAAAAATTAGTTTAAAAGAAGGAATGCCTTATAACAATTTGCGTTATTTGACGCAGGACAGTCAGGGTCAGATTTGGATTACAAGTAGTCGTGCAGGGGTTATACGGGTTGATCTGAAAAAAAGAACCATTCGCTATCTGAACCAGGAATCGGGACTTAGTTCAGGGCGGGTCTCCGGTGTACAGGAAATCGAACCTGGCAAATTTTGGATCGCCACCTATTCCGGAGGAATAAATCGTCTGGACCTGGAACAAAATACAATCGCCACCTATACAACAAAAGAGGGACTCAGCAACGATCAGGTCGTCGAAATAGTCAGGGATTCAAAAAAACGATTTTGGATTCTCACTGAAAAAGGATTGAATCTGATGGATCCGGTTAAAGAAACGAATACCATATTTTCCGCTTCCAATGGAATGCCTGCGAATGGTATTTATAGTTTAATGGAAAAAGACAATCGGATATATGCGGGAACCCAAAAAGGACTGACCATATTGGACGAGTCAGTCGATTCGAAACCCGGCTCAAATGAATTACATTGGAATCTTAATACCTATGGAAAATCACTTGGGTTTTCCAATCTCGATTTTAACGGCCATTCAGTTGCAAATGCCAGTGGCCAGTTCTGGTGGGGAATTATTCCGGGCATTTCAATACTGAATGAGTCAGAATTTAAAGATCATGCTGCGTTAATGCCACCGCGGGTGAATGGGTTGGATATTCTTGGCAAAAACCAAAACTTTATTGATCCGGGGCCTGTCGAAAATAAAGATACCGTATGGAGTGACAACAAGGACACTTTTTATTTGAATGGCTCCTTCAAGGAATTCATTACAGATAAACGAAAGGGCATTGAATGGGAAAGCCTCTCGTCCATCAATATGCCCATCGGTCTTTCCCTGCCCCACGATCAGAATTATCTTCGTTTTCACTTCGGAAATTATCTGCCTCAATATGCAGGAGATTACCAGTACCAGTATATTTTAGATGGAGTTGATGAGAAATGGAATCCTGTAACTGATCTCCCGGTTTCCGAAAACTATAATAACATTTCACCGGGACATTATACATTCCGTGCATCCGTTAAGAGGGGTAATGGAAGCTGGTCCACTCCTTCCGAATTTCATTTTAGAATCAGGCCGCCCTGGTGGTTTTCATGGTGGGCAGAACTCATCTACTTTATTATTTTTATCGGTTTTCTCAGACTTTGGGTCCGGTACCGGTCTCTCCGGCTTTTACATGAAAATACCTGGCTGGAACAAAAAGTTGCCGAACTCACAGAGGAACTCAGTCAATCGCTGGAAAACCTTCGTCAGACTCAGCGACAATTAATACAGGCCGAAAAAATGGCATCCCTGGGAGAACTGACTGCCGGGATAGCCCATGAAATTCAGAATCCGCTTAATTTCGTAAACAATTTTTCAGAAGTCAACACAGAACTCCTGGGAGATTTGAATAATTCGCTGGATGAGGGAAATACGTCAGAAGCAAAAGTTATTCTCAAAGACATTGAAATGAACATGGGAAAAATTACTTTCCATGGCAAACGTGCCGATGCCATTGTGAAAGGAATGCTGCTCCATTCCCGTGCCAACAGCGGCCAGAAAATACTCACGGATGTAAACATGTTGGCAGATGAATATCTGCGATTGAGTTATCATGGCCTGAGAGCAAGGGATAAATCATTCAATGCACAGTTCGTCATGGATTTTGATGAAAAGACAGGAGAACTCATGCTGGTACAGCAGGACATTGGAAGGGTTTTACTAAATCTTTTCAACAATGCTTTTTATTCGGTAACGGAAAAAAAGAAACAATTAGAACGCGCAAACTCGTCCGGAGACACGGCAAAAGAAATATATGAACCCATGGTTTCAGTTAGCACCAAAAGAAAAAAGGACTCTGTTGAAATCAGAATCAGAGACAATGGACAAGGAATTTCAAAAAAAGTGATTGATAAAATTTACCAGCCGTTTTTCACGACGAAACCTGCCGGGCAGGGAACGGGCCTCGGACTATCTCTGAGCTATGATATCATTACAAAAGAACATAACGGTAAAATAGATGTGACAACAAAGGAAAACGAGTATACTGAGTTTATCATTGAATTACCAGTACAGGCAGCATAAAGATTGGCATAATAAAATAATAACCGATAAAATGAAAATTCTTGTAGTTGATGACGAAAAAGATATACAGCAATTATTTGAACAGCGGTTTCGGAGGGAAATAAAGAGTGGTGAATTTCAATTTGTTTTTACTTTCTCGGCGCCGGATGCCATCGAATATTTAAACCGTATCCAGCATGAAGTAGTATTGATTCTTTCCGATATCAATATGCCCGGTATGAGTGGATTTGAATTGCTGAGTGAAATAAAAAAGAAATTTAAAAAGCCGCCACCCATCGTGATGATGATCACGGCATATGGCGACGATGAAAAATACCATCACGCTCTTGAATTGGGTGCGGATGACTTTCTGACAAAACCTTTAGACTTTAATCTTTTGAAAACAAAACTTAAATTATTGGAAAATGGCTAAAATACTGGTGGTGGATGACGAACCGGATTTAGAAGTCCTGATAAAGCAAAGATTCAGAAAGCAAATCCGCGACCGTCAATACGAATTTGTATTTGCCGTGAATGGGTCCGATGCATTGGATAAGATCAGAGAATCGGAAGACCTGGACATTGTGCTGAGTGATATCAACATGCCGGAAATGGATGGCCTGACCCTACTGGATAAAATGGGCCAGCTGAACCCGATTTTAAAGGCTGTTATAGTGTCAGCCTATGGCGATATGGATAACATCAGGATTGCCATGAACCGGGGTGCATTTGATTTTATTACCAAGCCTGTTAATTTTGAGGATCTGGATCTGACAATCATGAAGACCATTCGCCATGTTGACCAAACTCGTCAAACCCTGAAAGCGATTCGTGAAAATAATATTTTGCGCATGTATGTGGATGAAACGGTGCTGAATTTTATGAACAGGCCTGAATTCGAATCCGCCTTACTAAAGAACGAAACCATCGAAGCCTCTATCGCCTTTATTGATATTTGCGGATTCACTTCCATCACGGAAACAGAAAAGCCCAATGTGGTCGTCAATATGCTGAACAGCTATTTTGACCTAATCGTAAAAGAAATCATCGCGCAGAATGGATATGTGGATAAATTTATCGGTGATGCAGTACTGGCTGTTTTCCGTAATGAATATCATCTGGACAGGGCTGTAGACGCCTGTCTGGCAGTAAAAAACGAGATTGAAAAATTAGTCTCCAGGAACGATGGACAGAGTTTTAAGCCCAGGGTCTCGATTGGCATTCATTCCGGTGAAATGATCTGCGGAAATATCGGCTCGGCAAGTCTTCGTCGACTGGATTATACAGTCATCGGAGATGTTGTGAATACTGCGGAACGTTTACATCAGGCCGCAGAAAACGGACAAATCATAATTGCCGAATCCTCTTATGAACGGATCAAGCAATCCTTCCGCTGTAATAAGCTGCAGGAAGTGCAACTTAAACACAAGGCAAAGCCGGTGCAGATTTATGAAGTAATCTCGTAATAATTGATAATGGATAATTATTTAATTATGAGTCAATTCAATTATCAATTATCAATTATTATGTTGTTTGCGCAGAGAGTGATCTGAAATCAACCGGAACCAGCTTGCTTACGCCTGCTTCCTGCATGGTGACACCATAGATAACGTCCACCGAACTCATGGTCATTTTATTATGCGTAACGATAATGAATTGGGAGTTATCACTGAATTGACGGATCATGTTCGTGAACTTTCCTACATTGGCATCATCCAGCGGAGCGTCTACTTCGTCCAATATACAGAATGGTGCCGGTTTGATCAGGTATATCGCAAAGAGTAATGCCGTTGCCGTCAGCGTCTTCTCTCCCCCACTTAACTGTTGAATCGAAGAGGGCCTTTTACCCTTTGGCTTGGCAACAATATCAATCCCTGTTTCAGCGAGATTCTCCGGATTTTCCAGGACCAGGTCTGCTGTATCTTCTTCCGTAAACAAAGCCTTAAAAACTTTTTGAAAATTCTCGCGCACCTTACCAAATGTTTCCAGGAATTGCTGGTTGGCCGTAGTTTCTACTTCCTGGATGGTTTGGAGTAAAGTGTCTTTTGCATTTACCAGGTCGTTTTTCTGTTCCACAATAAAATCATAACGCCTCTTCATCTCCTGGAAAGCTTCCACCGCTGTGGGATTCACCTCACCCAGGTTTTCCAGTCTCTTTTTCATCCGGTCTGCTTTCTCCTGTAATTCTTCAGGACTCATTTCACCGGTTCTTGCTTCATCTATGATATCATCGAGGTTTATTCTGAATTCCACACTCAGCCGCTCTTTCATACCCGCCAGCTGTAATTTCAGATCGTTCAAACGGTCCTTGATTTCTCCCAGAATATGCTCGGCGTTTTCTTTTTGTTTGATCAAATGTCTGAGCTCCGTCTCCTTATCGCTGAGCTTGTTTCGCTCCAGATAATAAGCCTGATCCGCCTCGTTCAATTTTTTTTCTTCCACTTCTTTATTGCGAATCATTTCAGTTAGGGCTTCGTCAAGGGAATGAAGTGATTCGGTACTTTCCTTAATTTGTTGAAGCGCCTGTTCCAGTTGAAAGCGGTTTTCTTCAATCTGGATCTTTAAATCCACCAATTGTTTATTTCTGAACTCACGTTCCTGTTTTAATGCAGCAATCCGGTTCTGTTGCTGTAACATCTGCAGGTTTACTTCGTTAAAATCAGCCAGCGCACCATTAAATGCCTGTTCTTCTACTGCGAATTGATCCTGACCCTGGGAAATTTTTTCCTTCAGTTCATTCAGTTCTTCCATCAGTCTCGCAGCTTCGCTCCTCGTTCCGGCAATGGATTCCTGTGTTTGCTGAAGCTGGTTTTGAAGGTCACCGATTTTACGCACCGCAGCTTCCTGCAAACCATTCAGATTTTCCGTTTTATTCTGAATAGAAAATAACTGGTTGTTTAACCGGTTTATATCCTCCTGCACCTGGCGCAGGGCTTGTTCTTTCAACTGCTCATTGAAACCAATTACTTCATTGTGCCTGGATTGAATTTCAGTTTTCAGACCGGCAACGATCCTTTCGTGAGCAATCACATCCTGTGATATTTTTTCAAGATTTTTAGCACGTCCGATCTTTTTCCCTTCGAACAATCCCACACTGCCACCGGTTAGTGAATATTTACCTTTCACATATTTTCCATGCTTTTCAAGGATCACAGATCCATTGGATTCATTGTTAAACCATTCTATGGATGGTTCATTTTCCGCAATAAAAACATGTTGCAACAGATGTTTCGCAAGCGGCAGATATTTTGCCTCCACTTCAATTACACTCAGCGCAGGAACCGTATCGGCAGGCTGTTGATGAGATTCAGCCAGATCAGCCGGAAATTTATTGAGCAGGAAAAAATTTGCCTTACCCTTTTTGTTATCATCCAGCAGGTGAACCGCCTTTAATCCTTCTTCCAGGTCATTTACGACATAATAATTCAGATATGGTTCCAGCACATTTTCGACAGCCGTCCTGAATTCTTCTTTCACGTATATGATATCCGAAAGGACGGGGGAAGTATGATTCCAACTGGGATTTTTGTGAAGAAATTTTACACTTTCCGGATAACCCTCCATAGAATCTATCAGACTTTTCAGAAGGTCGTGTTCATTTTTCTTGGCATCGTATTTCCGGCTCTCTTCTGCCAGTTCCTGACGAAGAATTTCCAGCTTCTCCTGTGTCTGCAGAATTTGTTCACGGGTTCTCTCCTGGTGTTCCTGTAACTGCCTTAAATCCGTTCTCCTGCTTTCCAGTTCATCAGAGGTTAATTCACCCTCGAATCCCAACTGCTTTATCTGCTGGGCACGTATTGCACTTTCTTCTTCCTGTTGCCTCAGCGCCCTTTCAAGGTTTTGAATGGAAGTATCGGCAACCGCTATATTTTTTTCAGAATCAAATTGTTTTCGTTGTGCCTGCGCATGTTCTCCTCTCAATTGATCCAGCAGTAGTTTTATACCGCTGAATGACGTTCTTGCCAATTCCGTTTTTTCACGCAGCTGTTCCAGATTCTGTAATAAATGTTCCAGCTTGACGTCTTCTTCAGCCACCTGGCTTTCAGTGAACAGAACACTTTCTTCCAGACCTTTTATCTGTCCTGCCCCCTTCGAAAGAAAATCCTGCAGGTTGGATTCCTTCTCCTGCAGAAAGTTCACGCGTTGACTGACCAGGTTTTTCTCCCCTTCTTTATTTCTTAATTGCTGGATGAGATCATTGAATGCATGCTGCAAAGCCTGCAACTGTTTTTCCTTTTCAATAAATTCCAGCTTTTCTTTTTCGAGTGCCGCTTCTTCACCCGCGATCATCGCTTCGAGCTGAAATTTCTTATCTGTTTCAGACTCCGATTGCGTCTGTAGACTTTTATAACTTTCGTTGAATCCTTCCAGGGATGATTTGGCCAGTTCGATACTTACTTCGCGATATTCTTTTTTTATCTCGAAATATTTTTCTGCTTTTTTTGCCTGGCTCTCCAGGGTTTTTAACTGATTATTGATTTCAAACAGAAGATCCTCAATACGGGCCAGATCCTGTTCCGTTGCATCAAGTTTCTGACGGGCTTCCTTTTTTCTTGTCTTGTAAATAGAAATGCCTGCCGCCTGTTCCAACATACGCCGCCGGCTATTTTCTTTATCCCGGATGATATCATCGACCATTCCAAGTTCGATGATCGCATAGCTGTCAGTCGATATGCCGGTATCCATAAAAAGATTCTGGATATCTTTTAACCGACAGCCTACATCATTCAACCGGTATTCGCTCTCCCCACTTTTATAAAATTTGCGGGTGACCGTTACTGTAGTGAATTCCGTTGGCAATAAATTACGTGTATTCTCAAATGTCAGACTTACTTCAGCAAGTCCAGAGGCTGTACGATTCTTCGATCCATTGAAAACCAGACTTTCCAGATTTTCAGATCGCAAATGACTGATTTTTTGTTCTCCAATTACCCAGCGGATACTGTCCACAATATTGCTCTTGCCACAACCATTCGGCCCGATAATTCCTGTAATCCCCTCATTGAAAAGAATATGGGTGCGGTCGGCAAAACTTTTAAATCCTTTTATATCAAGACTTTTTAAACGCACGGATCTCTGTATTGATTGAGGACAAACCTAATCAAAATGCCTTATGGATTCCCCTAT
>DASXNJ010000130.1:0-9369 GCA_036495145.1 Puia sp. | reverse complement strand
GGGATATCCATCTCCTTCAGCATATCACTGAAACGACCACGGTCTTCGGCGATATCCATATTATCATATGAAGTTCCGACAATTCGGATGCCTCTTTTGTGTAGTTTTTCGGCCAGTTTGAGTGCAGTCTGACCACCCAGCTGTACAATTACACCGTCTGGTTTCTCGTGCTCGATGATATCCCATAAGTGTTCCCAGAATACGGGTTCAAAATACAGTTTATCAGCCATGTCGAAATCCGTAGAAACTGTCTCCGGATTACAATTAACCATAATGGATTCATAGCCGCATTCTTTCACGGCAAGCAAGCCATGCACACAGCAATAATCGAATTCAATTCCCTGACCAATCCGGTTAGGACCGGAACCGAGTATGATGATTTTCTTTTTCTCCGTAACGAGGCTTTCGCTAACACCTCCATTTTCAAACGTAGAATAGAAATAAGGTGTTTTTGCCTCGAATTCTGCACTACAGGTATCCACCATTTTAAAAATCCGGTTTATGCCGGCAGCTTTTCTTTTTTGAAAAACTACCTCTTCATCACCATCCTGCATGATCAGGGCGATTTGAGCGTCACTGAATCCAAGCGTTTTTGCTTCCCTAAGCAGTTCGACGGGAAGCGTTTCCATTTTATACTTTTTGATTTCTTTTTCTGCCGTGCATATCTTCTGGATTTCATACAGGAACCAGCGATCAATGCCTGTAGCCTGGGAAATAGTTTTGACACTGACACCCAGCATGATGGCATCCTTGATTCTGAATATCCGGTCCCATTTGGGAACTTTGATATATTGAATAAGTTCTTCGGCATGCATCTGGCTTTTGCCGTAATATCCGAGTCCTACCGCATTATTCTCCAGACTTTGACAGGCTTTCTGTAGTGCTTCTGTAAAACTTCGTCCAATCGACATGACTTCCCCGACACTTTTCATTTGTAAACCAAGGGTATCGTTGGCGCCTTTGAACTTATCAAAGTTCCATCGGGGCATTTTAACGATCACATAGTCCTGCACCGGTTCAAAATAGGCAGACGTGGTTTGGGTTATCTGGTTTTTCAATTCGTCGAGATGGTATCCGATAGCGAGTTTAGCTGCAATTTTTGCAATGGGATAGCCGGTCGCTTTGGATGCCAGGGCAGAAGAACGTGACACCCGCGGGTTAATTTCTACCGAAATGATTTGCTCAGTTTCCGGATTCAGTGCGAACTGCACGTTACAGCCACCTGCAAAATTGCCCAGTGAGCGCATCATCAGTATAGCTTTATTACGCATATCCTGAAATGCTGTATCGCTGAGGGTCATGGCCGGAGCAACGGTTATGGAGTCTCCTGTATGTACCCCCATCGGATCGAGGTTTTCTACAGTACAAATAATTACGACGTTGTCGTTCTTGTCACGTAAAAGTTCAAGTTCATATTCTTTCCAGCCCAAAACTGCCTTTTCAACAAGTACTTCATGTATAGGTGAGGCCTTCAAACCTTTATCAAGGGCAGCATCCAGATCGTCTTTACTATGAACGAAACCGCCTCCGGTTCCACCCAGGGTAAAGGAAGGCCGGATGACCAGGGGGAACCCGATTTCCTGGGCAAACTCTTTGCCTTCCAGCATCGAGTTAGCAACCCTTGATGGAGCCACATCGATTCCGATACGGACCATGAGCTGTTTAAATTTCTCCCTGTCTTCTGCTGTATTGATGGCATCTATGTCGACACCGATCATTTCAACTTTATATTTTTCCCAAATTCCAAGTTCATCCGCTTCCTTGCAGAGATTAAGTGCGGTTTGTCCTCCCATTGTAGGCAGAACCGCATCGATCTGATTCTCTTCCAGGATTTGTTCGATACTTTCTACCGTCAGCGGAAGTAAGTAAACACGGTCAGCCATCATTGGGTCGGTCATAATGGTCGCCGGATTGCTGTTTATGAGTATCACTTTTATGCCTTCCTCGCGGAGACTTCGGGCAGCCTGAGAGCCGGAATAATCAAATTCGCAGGCCTGACCGATAATAATGGGACCTGAACCAATAATGAGCACTGAACCGATAGAGGGATTTTTTGGCATCGAAAAACAAATTCCGCAAAGCTAAGGTTGTACAGGTTCTTGAAGAAATATTTTAAAAGGATGGCAAAAAAAAATCCCTCCCGCGTTTTGGCGGAAGGGATATGTATTTTTCAAGGGCTTTTTAATTGTTGTGAAACGAAGCCATTTCAATATCATCGAGCAGTACACCACCTCTTTTTGCCTGTTGCTTTTTTTCGGCGATGAGTTTCTTATTATCCACTCTTGATTTGATCCTGAAGACCCATTTTTGTTTTGCTTCTTCACCACGCACGATCCCGATCACGGAACCGACGCTGATGACGAAAAACAGTAAAAATTTATTTTTGAATAACATCTTAGCACTTTTTCAAGTCTGCCCTAATATAAAGACAGTTTGTTTATGCCAAAAGCTGTACCAATTTTTAATTTTTTCAAAATCCTTCATTATCATTTACTAACATTTATTTAAGATTGGGAGAATCTTGTTTGGAATCCTTATTTGGGATTAGAACACCTTTATATTTCTAAATTTGGGATTCCATGATCAGATCCGTCCTGTTGCCAGTCTTTGTTTTTTATTCCGGCCTTGCGCTCGGGCAGCTTTTTCCGGCACCTGACTATCCACAAAAGGAATTCAGAAACCCATTGGATATACCTATTAGTCTGGCTGCGAATTTCGGGGAGTTGCGTGCCAATCATTATCATATGGGCCTGGATATCCGAACTGCCCACAGGGAAAACCTTCCTGTTTATGCTACAGCAGACGGCTACATATACCGCATTAAAATTGAACCCTTTGGATTTGGCCAGGCTATTTATATCCGGCATACGAACGGCTTTGTGACACTTTATGCACATCTGAATGCTTTCTATCCGGCACTTGCAAATTGGGTAAAACAAAAGCAGTACGAACAACAACGCTGGGCCTTGTCACTGGATTTGCCCGCCGGATTATTGACAGTTAAAAAAGGTGACCTGATTGCATATAGTGGAAATATGGGCGGATCCCAGGGGCCGCATCTTCATTTTGAAATCCGGACTTACCCGGAGGACAGCAATTTGAATCCAATGTTATTTGGATTGCCTATTGCGGACAATACGCCGCCGGTTTTCAGAAGTCTTTCGGTTTATGACCGTAACAGAAGTTTTTATGAACAGTCTCCATCTTTTATTCCTGTGAAAGGGACCCAGGGGAATTATATGCTCGGTCTTCCTGTACTTATTCTGAAAACGCCAAATCCGGGTTTCGGCATATCGGGATTCGATACCCAGTCCGGTTCGAATAATCCAAATGGAATCTTTCAGGGAATCGTTTTCGATAATGGGGAAGCTATATCGGGATTCCGGATGAATGAGATCAGTTATAACGATACAAGGGGTATTAATGCCCATATCGATTATCCAACACATGAACGCGGTGGAATTTATTATCAGTTACTTTTCAAATTGCCTGGTTATGATCATTCGATCTACCGGGAAACCAGGCCGGGCGGATACCTGCATCTGGAAGACGGTAACTTACACCAGATCCGAATTGAGTTAAAAGATGCTTATGGAAATGTTTCAAAATTAGAATTCAAAGTACGTTATGAACCGGGAGATAATTCTCATGCTATATACGCAGGGAAAATGTTCTACCCCGGAATGCTCGATGGTCTCGAAGCACCCAATGCCGCTTTTTATCTGGGACAAACCTGTCTGTATGATTCCGTTCATTTGAATTATGCCGAACTTGTCACTGAAGGAAAAGATCTGGTTTCGTTGATTCATATTTTTGGTAACAAAGAAGTGCCGTTGGCGGATACCATGACGGTCAGAATAAAATTGACCAAACCCGTAAATCAAAAAGACCGTGTCTTAATGATGTGGTCTGAAGGTGAAGACTTTGAGATAAAAAAACCGCAATGGTTGGGAGACTGGGCGACCGCGAGTTTTCGGAGTTTCGGTAATTTTTCATTGACGCTTGATACCATTCCGCCGGTGATACGAATTCCCGGAGTGGTAGAAAATGCAAACCTGAAAAGAAGCAGCCGGATCGCCATTATTGTAACCGATAATTATAAAAAAATAAAATCCTTCCGGGCTGCACTGGATGGAAACTGGTTATTATTCACAAATGATAAAGCCAAAGCATTTATCTATCACTTCGATGAACATTGTAAACCGGGTAAACACGAATTAAAAATTCAAACGGAAGATGAAGCAGGAAATGCCGCAGCTACGGTCATTCACTTCACCAGATAGAACAGCTGAAAGTTGAATTAATCACAATCGGATCGATCTGTCAGTTACCTGGAATGAATTCAGCTTCTCCTAAAATAAACGTTCCATTTTCTGTAATCAGTGATCCGATCGAATTGACTGATATCAGTTTTGTGACAAATAATTCGCCATTTTTCCTGATTGAAATGATGGTGTCTTTTTTGTAAAGGACGTCATTTATCGCAGTCAAAATCCCATCGGGATTCTTACGCAGTATTGAAATCTGTTCCTTTATTTTTGGTATTAATTCCTTTGCAACAGTTAACGGTTCATAACTGGCACCGATGATTTGATTTAAGGAAACAGGATTCGGAATGTCTCCCGGGAAAGCTGTTTGATTCAGATTTAATCCAATGCCGACGACAGCCCAACGCCAGGTTTGTCCGATGACAATACTTTCTACCAGCAACCCCCCTGCCTTTCTGTCACTCCAATAAATATCATTGGGCCATTTAATTTTCCAATTCCTGTCATGAAATCTTTTCATAAGATCCAGAATTGCGAGGGCGACGGCCCCGGACAGCAGGAATTGTTGAGTGAGGATCAAGGGGAAAGGCTCAATAACGAGGCTCATCATCAGGTTTTGCCCCGGTTCACCAATCCATTTTTTTCCACGCTGGCCCTTTCCTGCCGATTGATGCCGGGCAATGCAAACCATGCCGTCAGAAGCCATTCCTTCATGTATACGTGCCATGGCATAGTTGTTGGTGCTATCCACAGATTCCAGCTCAATCAACTGATTGTCAAATGTTGTCCTGGCCGGGTTCTCCTTACCGTGATCTGGCAAAAGATTACTATTTTTGGCACTGCGAATGTAGTAATCCTTTGATAACTTGAAACAGCGCCTTGCGTAATTCATCATTTAAAATATTCTGATTATTGGAACAATTGTCAATGCTGGTTAACCGGAAACCAAATAAATCCGCCCGGTTAACAAAGAACTCAAAAATCATAAAAGCCATTATTCAGGCAATTCAGGAAAAAAAAGGCGAAAAAATCATATCACTTGATCTCCGGAAAATACCAGAAGCAGTAGCGGACTTTTTTATCGTGTGTGAAGCGGGAAGTACCACCCAGGTCAGAGCCATAGCGGACTTCATCGAAAAGGAAGTAAAGGAAAAATGCAATGAATTACCCTATATGCATGAGGGCAGGCAGGTGCTCCAGTGGGTCATCATTGACTACATAAATGTGGTTGTTCATATAATGCTTCCCGATTCCCGACGTTTCTATAAGCTGGAGGAGATGTGGAGTGATGCCGAAGTGGAAGAACATGAAGGCTGATCATCTTAATCTTTATACCGTTTTTCTGAACTTTTTTATTTCCCAAACATTAATTACAAGAAGGAAGACCATCAAATGCCACAGAATAATATAAAACCGAACGACAGGCCAGGATTTTCAAGATTCAGACCTCGAGGTGGAGGAGATGAAAATACCCCTAAAAAAGGTCCAAAATTCAATATCTACTGGATCTGGGCTGTAATAGCAATTATTTTACTAGCGTATAATTTTTTAGGATCCGGCTTTACGCCGGACGCTCATCACCTGGATTCCGAATTGGAATTCAGAAGCAATATGCTTGATAAAGGGGATGTTGCGCGCCTGGTGCTGGTTACCAATAAAAATCTTGTCAGGGTGTATATCAAGAAAGACAGTCTTGATAAACCTTACTATAAAGACCTGCTTGGAAAAAACTTTCAGGTCGTAAAAACCGATGGTCCGCAATTCGAATTCCAGGTTACGAAGATTGATGATTTTGAAAAAAGAATGAGTGAGTTCTTCATCAAGAATCCCGCGCTGGAAGTTCCAATGTCACCGGTTCAGGAAGGCGACTGGATTCCCGGATTATTGCAAATTGCGCTTCCCATCCTTATTATCCTGCTGATTTGGGTAATGCTTATGCGCAAGATGGGCGGGCAGGGAGGTAGTGGCGGTCCGGGTGGAATTTTTAATATCGGAAAATCAAAAGCTACATTATTCGATAAGGGAACGAGGGTCAATATCACATTTAACGACGTGGCAGGTCTTGACGAAGCCAAAGTCGAAGTCATGGAGATCGTCGACTTTCTGAAAAACCCCAAAAAATATACTGCCCTGGGTGGTAAGATTCCTAAAGGAGCTTTACTCGTAGGCCCACCCGGTACGGGTAAAACGCTGTTAGCAAAAGCCATGGCGGGAGAGGCCCAGGTTCCATTCTTCTCTATGAGCGGATCTGACTTTGTTGAACTATTTGTAGGTGTTGGTGCAAGCCGGGTACGTGACCTTTTCAAACAGGCCCGTGAAAAAGCACCCTGTATCATATTTATTGATGAAATAGATGCGATTGGAAGAGCGAGGGGCAAAAATGCAATGATGAGTAATGATGAACGCGAAAGCACGCTGAATCAATTACTCGTTGAAATGGATGGATTCGGAGGTGACAGCGGAATCATCATTCTGGCCGCCACTAACCGTCCGGATGTTCTGGATACCGCCCTTCTTCGCCCAGGTAGATTTGATCGCCAGATCTCAATTGACAAACCTGACCTTAAAGGGAGGGAAGCTATTTTTAAGGTGCATCTCAAGCCCATTAAAATTTCCTCCCGTCTTGATATTTATAAACTGGCTGAACAGACGCCTGGATTTGCAGGAGCGGATATAGCCAATGTTTGCAATGAAGCGGCGCTTATAGCAGCCCGTAAGGGGAAGGACAGTGTTGAAATGGAAGACTTTCAGGATGCTGTGGACAGGGTTATTGGTGGTCTGGAAAAAAAGAACAAAATCATTTCACCTGAAGAGAAACGAATTATTGCTTATCACGAAGCAGGCCATGCCATTTGCGGCTGGTATCTGGAACATGCTTATCCATTGCTCAAAGTGACAATAGTGCCCCGCGGAGTCGCTGCATTGGGTTATGCGCAGTATACGCCAAAAGAACAATACCTCTATAGCACTGATCAGCTATTTGACCAGATATGTATGACGCTGGGCGGTCGCGCAAGTGAATCTCTTACTTTCAAGAAGATTTCGACAGGTGCCCAGAATGATCTTCAGCAGGTAACCCGAATTGCTTATTCGATGGTAACTGTGTATGGTATGAATGAGAAAATCGGCAATGTAAGTTTCTATGATCCGGCTCAGGAAAATCAATTTACAAAACCATATTCTGAAGAAACCTCAAGGCTTATTGATGAAGAAGTAAGAAAGCTCATCGACAAGGCTTATGAATTTACAAAAGAATTGCTGACGCAAAAAACCAATCAACTGCATTTGCTTGCAGAGGCGCTGTTAGAAAAGGAAGTTCTTTTCCAGAGTGATGTAGAAGCACTGATAGGCAAAAGACCTTATGAAGAAAAAAGAGCCCTGGATGTTTCTGATCATGAATTATTGGAGAACGACGTTCCGGAACTGAAGATTGCTGAAAACGGAGTACCGTCACATTTGATTCCTGTTCCGCCGGTCGGGGACGTTTAGTAAAGGCATATGCAAGTATCTCCCGCAAAAGAAAATATTCTTAAAAAGATCCGGCAGGCGTTGGTAAATCCAACGCCTGTTCCATTTCCCCAAAGCGAGGGGAATTCCAGTGTGTATTCGGCATCTACGCAGGAAAATGAGATAGAATTCGCCGAAAATTTTGGCAGGATCTCCGGGCGCTTTATCTATTGTGCCGACAATGCTGAAATGACCGTACAACTACAACAACTCATCACATCAAATTCATGGACGCAGGTTTTCTGCAGGGAATCAGGGCTTCTGACAATACTGGAGAATTCATTGAAGGGAATCCTGACAAAAGAAGATCTTCCGGAGGCAGATGTTTCTATCACAACATGCGAAGCATTGATTGCCAGAACCGGAAGCATATTGATGAGTTCGGCGCAGGAAAGTGGAAGGACCGTCAGTGTGTACGCTCCCGTCCATATCTGCATTGCTTATACCAGTCAGCTGGTATACGATATACGGGATGGTCTTGAGATGCTGACTGTAAAATATAAAGGCCAGATTCCGTCCTTTATTACGTTGGCAACCGGGCCCAGCCGTACAGCCGATATTGAGAAAACACTCGTTGTTGGTGTGCATGGGCCAAAAGACGTATATGTTTTTCTCGTAGATGCCCAGTGAATTATATTTGCCCATGAAAATGGCAGCGGGTAAAAAAATTTTCTTCATATCAGATTTCCACCTCGGTTCACCCGATCATCAGACCAGCCTGCAAAGGGAGAGATATATCGTCCGGTTTCTTGATTCTATACAGGACGAAGCGGCCGAAATATTTATCGTGGGCGATATGTTTGATTTCTGGTTTGAATATAAAACCGTGGTTCCGAAGGGATATGTTCGACTTCTGGGCAAACTGGCTACTTTAACAGATGCAGGTGTACCCATCCATTTTTTTGTTGGCAACCACGATATGTGGATGAAAAATTATTTTGAAACCGAACTTGCGATTCCTGTGTATTACGAGCCAAAATCTTTTATCAGGAATGGAAAAAGATTTTTAATAGGGCATGGGGACGGTCTTGGCCCGGGTGATGGCGGTTACAAATTCCTCAAAAAAATATTTCGGAATAAATTCAGCCAGGGATTATTTGGTATACTACCTCCGGCCATTGGAGTGGGGGTCGCAAATTATTTCAGCCGAAAAAGTCGCGTAGCCACCCAGCAGACAGATGAAAAATTTTTGGGTGAGGAAAATGAATGGCTGATCCAATATTGCAAAAGGAAGCTTTTAGAAGAATCATTCGACTATATGATATTTGGCCACAGGCATTTGCCAATTGATTATTCCTTTCCTAACGGAACGCGGTATATTAATTTGGGAGACTGGATCAATTATTTCAGCTATGCCTCCTTTGATGGTGAACAACTTATATTACAGAGTTATGATCCCACACTCGAATACCTGATTATCAGAAAGTGAAAAAAATAATTCTATATTTTGTTTTTGTCTTTTCCCTGAAAAATATTTCTGCGCAAAACGTCGACAGCCTGCCACAGATGTCGCGCCTCATCGCGGGCACATTTGCTGATTTCCAGGTAGATAACCTGGGTAATATATTCGTTCTGACTCCGGATAATCAACTAA
>DASXNJ010000129.1:0-4726 GCA_036495145.1 Puia sp. | reverse complement strand
TTCTTCCGATGAAGGATCAGAAATTTTTCCGGCAAACAATCCGGCTGGCTGATCATTACCTGTGGAAATTTCCCATAAAGCTTTTCGCCTGTCCAGGCCCATCGAATTGAAAGCATCGGCATCGGCTAATCTTTCCAATACTGCCTGGGAAATACCCGCATCACGCATTTCGATGATATTAGAATACATTTTGCTTCTGGCAGAAATCAATAACAGCATGTCTTCTTCACGTAATCCCTTTACCTGACGGAAGCCAAGTCTTAACACATGGCAGGAGCCTGATTTTTCTTCCAGAGTATTATCCCAGTCAGAATGGTTCACATCCACCGGACGAACTTCCACGCCATGCTTCCTTGCATCGATCACAATTTGTGCGGGCTGGTAAAAGCCCATCGGCATACTATTTAGTAAAGCACCTGCAAATACATCCGGGTAATAATATTTGATCCAGGAAGAAACATATACCAGCAAAGCAAAACTTGCCGCATGACTTTCTGGAAATCCATAACTGCCGAACCCTTCGAGTTGCCTGAAAACACGTTGAGCATATTCACGTTGATACCCACGCTCCATCATGCCTGAGATTAATTTTTTTTCAAATTTTGTTACCATCCCCTGCGCTTTGAATGTAGCCATACTGCGACGCAATTCATCTGCCTCATCAGGTGTAAAACCAGCAGCAACAATAGCGATCTTCATGGCTTGCTCCTGGAAAAGCGGAACACCCAATGTACGGCCAAGAATTTCTTCCAGTTCTTTGGAAGGATATTCAATTTTCTCTTCTCCGTTTCTCCGTCGCAGATAGGGATGCACCATATCACCCTGTATCGGTCCCGGTCGTACAATAGCTACTTCTATAACCAGGTCATAAAAACAACGTGGTTTCAGTCGGGGTAACATGGATTGCTGCGCCCGGCTCTCGATCTGAAATACACCAATGGTATCTGCATGACAAATCATTTCATATACAGATGGATCATCTGGCGGAATATTGGCCAATGTAAGGTCAAGGCCATAATGCAATTTTGCGAGGTCAAAGGCTTTTCGTATACAGGTGAGCATACCTAATGCAAGCACATCAATTTTTAGAAATCCAATAGCATCAATATCGTCTTTGTTCCATTCGATACAGGTACGGTCTTCCATACGGGCATTCATCACTGGGCAGAGATCAGAAAGTTTTCCTCTCGTAATTACAAATCCACCGGTATGCTGACCGAGTTGTCTGGGAAATCCCATGAGCTGCTGTGTCAAGAGGAGTGTTTTTTGGAGTAATTTATCGTCGGGATTCAATCCCTGTTCAGTCAATCGCTTGCCTTCGAACCATTCTTCGGTGAATTCCCAGACTGAACTTGAAATCCGGTTAATGGTGTCTATGGAAAGTCCCATGGCTTTTCCCACATCCCGGATCGATCCCCGCTGACGCTCCTGTGTTACCGTCGCTACAATGGCTGCCCGGTCCCGACCATATTTCTGATAGATATACTGTATCACTTCTTCACGCCGCTCATGTTCAAAATCAACATCAATATCCGGAGGTTCATTTCGGGCAGAAGAAATAAATCGTTCGAAAAGCAAATCGAATTTTGAAGGATCTACAGAAGTAATGCCAAGACAATAGCAAATGGTGGAGTTCGCAGCTGAGCCACGGCCCTGACAAAGAATTTTCTGCTCCCGGGCATATAGAACGATATCATAAACCGTAAGGAAATAGGCGGCATAATTCTTTTCCCTGATAAATTTCAATTCATGAAGGATTGCATTCTTTGTTTTCTCAGTGATATTGTTTCCAAATCGTTCATCTGCACCTTTCCATACCAGCATGGTGAGCTCTTCCTGGGTAGTTCTTCCGCCCGTTGTGATCTCTTCCGGATATTCATATTTCAACATATTCAGATTAAACCGGCAGGCTTCAGTAATTTCATGCGTATTTCTTATTGCTTCCGGATATTTACTAAAGAGCCGTTTCATTTCATCCTTAGATTTCAAATATCTTTCTGCATTCTGATGAAGCCTGAAACCTGCATTTTGAATGGTACACTTTTCCCTTATGCAGGTGAGAATATCCTGCAATTGGCGTCTCGCAGGTTCATGATAGTGTACATCGTTTGTCGCTACCATGGGTATGCCAATCCTGCAAGACAATTGGGCAAGACGGAATAATTGTTTTGCATCATCTCCAAAATAACGACGCGATGCTGCGAGATAAAGACGTTCGCCAAAAAAGTCCCTGTAAACAGCCGCCTGTTTTTCGAATGAAGGATCAAATTCAAATTGTCTGTTTAATACAACCGGAGGGATTAAAATGAGCCTCACATCTTTGAGTTGATGAAATACATCCGCTTTATATAAATGACATTCACCTTTTTCTGCGCGAAGATTACCGATAGTCAGCAATCCGGATAATTGCGAATATCCATCTACGTTTATCGGGTAAACTAAAAGACCGGGACCATCCAGTAAATCCAAGCGGCAGGCAGGAAGAAATTGTATGTCTGCAGTCCTCGCAGCTGTATGGGCCCGGACGATACCCGCCACACTATTACGGTCTGTAATGGCGATTGCAGCATATCCAAAAGCCACAGCCTGTTCTACCAGTTCCTCAGGGTGAGAGGCTCCGCGTAGAAAACTAAAATTGGATGTGCATTGTAATTCTGAATACTTCATTTATTTATGCAAAAAATCCATGAATAAACCATTTGGGTTTTTCGTTTTCCTGGTAATGCCCCGATCGGAATAACCAATAACGCTGACCCTCTTCATCTTCCACTGCATAATAATCCCGGTGGGGTCCATCCTGTATCCACCATTCCTGTTCGATCCGTTCAGGTCCATCGGCTTTTTTTATTTTATGCAATTTCCCCAGATAACGAAATAGCATGGGTGGATAATCGGGTATTGGCGCTGTCACTTCAATACGTTCAGGTTTCGATAAAATTTGAAGGGGCCTTGGCCTTCCAGTCATCCAGGGAGTGCCGGATGTTTCGTCAAGCGATACGGATTCTTTAAATGATTTTTCAGGCAGATAATGTTCCGAAGGGAGAAAACGCCTGATGGGTGCATTCCCAAACCGGTTTGTCAGCCTGTCCATCATTTCTGATAATCCCGGGTCTTTCAAACCACAAATTGTATCCCAGAGTTTTTCCTGATGAGGAGAAGTTATTTCTGCTTTTAAAGCTTCGATCATAAAAAGCTCAATGCCTGGACCGGGCTCAATCATTGAGATTTTATCTTCAAAAAGTTTGTAAAGATGTTTTGCATTATGCGTGGCCCGATGTGTTCCGATTTCAATTTTTTCCATTTTTCCATCAATGCGGAAACCTGTGAACACGGCTTTTCGAAATCCCATACCTTCCTGCTCCATTCGAACACAAATTGTGTCGAGTAATCTTTGCAGGGCAATTTCTATTCCTGTAGCCGTAACAATAGGTTCCAGACAGGGGAGTCTTTCCCGCCAGGGTTCAATGGGTTGAATGGAAATGATGGGTTCTTCTTTATTCCCCAGTGCCTGATCCAGTCTTAGAATAAGTTCTTTTCCAAAACGGCGCCTGAGTGCGGAACGCGGCATATTAATAAAATGCCTGATCTGATGCAATCCAAGTTTATGGAGACGATCTGTTATATTCAATTCCAGGCGTAGGGCAGAGGGAGTTAAGGAAAGAAGGGATTCCAGGTTCTTCCCAATTTCAACAATGGCTGAATTATCTCCGTAATGAGCAACAGCCCACGCAGTACCTATGCTGTCTGCTAAAGTTGCGCGAATTTTATATCCCCTGTTTTTTAATTTTTGATAAATGTCACTGATATATTTTGATTCACCACCCCAGAGATGAGCACAACCAGTCACATCCATGATGATTCCGTCTGGAGGATCCGCCGCTACTATATCTGTATATCGTATGCACCATTCAGAAATGACTTTTAATAATTTTTCAGATAATGCAGGATCATCATCCAACACTTCTAATGAAGGAAAAATTGCCCTTGCGTCAGCGACAACCATACCTGGCTCAATACCTTTTATGAGCGCCCATTCATTGACTGCCGTAATAACCTTACGTCCATGATCAGGAACAGAAAGCACAAATGGTATTGAACGTAGTGCAGGCTGGTGGACACTGAACCAGTCCGTTTTTAAGTGACGGAACCATATCGTAACAAATCTTTTTGCCATCTCATCCCGTTTTTCTTTTGGGTTCCGGAATGATGGACGGAAGTGATTTACTGACATGGTTAAAACGCTGGTCTGACCATTCCACCTGCCAGACACCGGGTTTGCCATTTCGTATTTTAAGGAGCTCTATATCCCAGCGCGGATAACCCAGTCCGGGTAAGGAATCAAAAGTTTCCGTGGGCAAAGGATTTATTCTCCAGCGGGATACAGAAGCATTTGTATTTAGATTCCGGGGATTGGAACGATGAATAAAACCTGTAACCTGACTTTGCTCTACTGCCAGTTGAAACCTTCTTGAAGCAGTAAAACTGAGCTCTGGTATTTCAGCTACAACTGCTGCAAGCCCATGGCATTTTAATGCTTCCTCCACTGCCCAGAGCAAATCTTTTTCTTTTTGCAGATTTACAAATATGATCCGGGCCGGTTCAATTCCAAATTGTTCAAGAGCCGGGGGAAATATCTTTCCCGAAGATCCGATCCAGACACCTGCTCCACCTTTCTTCATAAGTGGTGAAACGAGAGCGGAAATAAAGCCAAGGGTTGATGAAGCAG
>DASXNJ010000128.1:0-10909 GCA_036495145.1 Puia sp. | reverse complement strand
GCCTTCATTATGATATCTGTAAATTCCATTCTGATTTCCCTCGGTATCGGTTTGATTATCGGAAAGTTTGTGCTGATTCCCAAACTCTTCATACCTACCGTACTTTTGCTTTTTGTAAATGTATTTACGATCATTTATTCAGTACTGGCTACCAGGCCCGGAGTGATGAAAGGAAAATTTTCCCTGGAGGATGTTCAGAATAAAAAGGTGGATCTCTTATTTTTTGGAAATTTTTTCAAAATGCCCCTGGGCGATTTTGAATACGGGATGAAGCAAATGATGGATGACAGTGATTTTCTTTATGACAATCTGATAAGGGACATATATGCCCAGGGGCAGATTCTGGGTCGCAAGTTTCGTCTGCTCCGTTCCTCTTATAATATATTTATGTATGGCACCGCCAGTGTGGTGGTCGCATATATCATCTCCTTTTTCATTAATTAGAGCGGATATTTGATTGTATTACGGAATGGTCTGACCATGCCTGAACCTTGCACAGGTCGGAATACATTTTGCCTCTTGCAATCAGCTCGTCATGCGTGCCTTCTTCCACGATCATCCCTTTATTCAGAACAATAATTTTATCTGCGTCGCGAATAGTGGAAAGCCGGTGTGCAATGATGATGACGGTTCTTCCCTGCATCAGATTCTCCAACGCTTCCATGACCTCTTTTTCAGATTCTGTATCCAGGGCAGCCGTTGGCTCATCCAGGATAAGAATCGGCGAATTCCTTACTACGGCTCTGGCAATGCCGATCCGCTGCCGCTGGCCGCCGGAAAGTGTAACACCTCTTTCTCCCACGATGGTATCATAGCCAAACGGCATCTCCATAATAAAATCATGCGCGTTTGAAAGCCTGGCAGCATTTATTATTTCTTCTTCGTTTGCAGTCGGCCTTCCATAGGCGATATTTTCCCGGACGGACCCGTAAAAAAGAGCTGTATCCTGCAATACATATCCGATTTGTCCGCGCAAACTATCAAGCCTGAAATCGGTAATATCCGTACCATCAATGAGAACCCGGCCTCCTGTTGGATCATAAAAGCGGGCGATCAGGCTTACGATGGTTGATTTGCCGCCGCCGGTTGGTCCCACGATACCAATACGCTGACCACATTTTATTTTGATATTTATGTTGCTCAATACGGGGGATTTTGGATCATAAGAAAAGAAGACCTGATCAAAAACGATATCCCCGTTTAGTTTACCGGGCTCTTTACCTTTAGAATAAAGAATGAGTGGTTTGGTATCCAGAATGGACTGTATTCTTTCCAGCGCAACCGTGGCCTGTGCAATCGTGCTCGTCATCTTGGCAAGATCCTGTACAGGGGCGAAGAATTTATTCATGTACCAGATAAAAACCGTTAATGCCCCGACGGTCATCGTCTTTGCAAAAATCAGATCTGTTCCGCGCCACAGCACCAGCCCGATACAAAGCGAAACCACAATCGTTACAACCGGAGAAAGCACAGATTTTACACGTCTGGCTTTGAGTGCGGCATCCATGGTTTCCTGACTGATTTGTTTCAGTTTGTCTTCTTCCAAATCATGCCGGCCAAACGCATTTACCGCACGGATTGATTCAAGGCCCTGTTGTAAGATGACCAGCATATTACTCTGATCCTTCCTTACCTCTCTCGTCGCTTTCTTCATGACTCTTTTAAAGCGGGCGACAAAAAGAAGCAGAAAGGGTGTAACGGCCAATGCTGCCAGTGTAAATCCGGCATCCAGGTAAAACATCAGAATGAGCATCCCGCAAATGGTCATGGCATCCACGAGAATGGTTAACAAGGTTGAAGACGCAAAGTCCTGAATGGTTGAAACGTCAGCGGTAATCGTACTTAATAATTTACCTGTCTGGTGTGTATCATAGTAAGAAAGGGACAGGTGTTGCAAATGATGATAGATACGCCTGCGCAGGTCGTTTGCAATATGCTGCGCCACATTTTCATTATAATAACTATTGATATAACCTGCCAGCGATCCGATCGTATTGATGAGCACGAATCCAAAAGCCACCACGGCAGCCATGGCCACTTTACTATGCAGAGGGAATATAAAATTTAACCAGTGAAGCCAGCGGGGAAGAGTGCCATGGGCAACCACGTCGTCAATAATAATTTTGAGAGGCCAGGGTGTGGCGACACTCATCACCGCTTCCACCAGCATAGCCAAAAGAATAATGATCACCCATTTCAGATAAGGGCGCGAGAGGCTGATCGCCCACATCATCAAACTGATGAAAGAATGCTGCCGTTCAGGATCAAATTTGTTTTCGCGCATCTGTTAAAAATAATTAACTCTATCCCAAAACTTCATAAACGGTCACCGGAGTTTTCTTATTCTTCAAACTTACTTCACCTACCTTTCTGCAGCTAAAAGATTCCCGTACCATTTCGTACGACGATTCGGTAATGATGATCTGCCCCTCGCTGGCTGCTGTTTGCAGCGCCTGGGCCAGATTTACTGCTTCTCCGATTACGGTAAAATCAAACCGGCGGAGACTCTCAGAACCGATATTGCCCGAAATCATTTCTCCTCTGTTGATACCGATGGAAACCTTTGGAGAAAAAGAAGCATTTTCGTTTACATGGGATAGTCCCTCAATCTGTTTCCTGACCGCAAGGCAGGCATCAATGGCTCTGTCCAGATTAAATTCTCCGCGAAATACGGCCATGATGGCATCGCCTATGAATTTATCGATATAACCATTTTGGGCCAGGATTTCCTTTACCATGACATCGAAATACCTGTTCAGCAGGGATACCACCAAATCCGGTTTTTCATTTTCCGTGATTATTGTGAACCGGCAGATATCAATAAATACAACGGTCGCTTCCACCGTATCACTAAGCACCAGAGATTTTTCAAACTCCTTCCGGTTCATATACTTTAACACCGTTTCATCCACATACATTCTCAGGATATTGTTTTCCTTAATGGCACTGACTGTATCCTTTATCTGCGTAACCTGCCGGATCGTTTTTAATATGGTTGTTTCAAGGTCTTCAAAATTCACCGGCTTGCATATAAAATCATAAGCCCCTTTATTCATGGCAGACCGGATATTTTCCATATCGCCATAGGCGGAAATGATAACTGTTTTGACGAGCGGGCTGGTATCCGGTATTTTTGAAAGTAATGTGAGGCCATCCATTTCAGGCATATTGATATCGCTGAGAACGATATCAATGTCTTCGTGCTGCTTTAATGTGGCAAGAGCCTCCACACCGTTCATGGCAAATTCAAATTCAAAATCCTTATTTCTGATCTGCCGCCGAAATTTTTGTTTGATGAGGACCTCCAAATCAGCTTCATCATCCACCACCAAAATCTTTGTACTCATTTTACCGATTTGAGTTTCTCTCTTAAGTGAGTAAAATTGAGTGGCTTCGTCAGAAAATCATCTGCTCCGAGTTTCATGGCGTGCTGATAATTTTCATCATCACCAAAGGCGGTAATCATCATAACGATTGGTGGAGGTTTTTCAAAATGCGTTTTGATTTTTTTCAGCAGGTCAAGACCACTCATACCCGGCATATTAATATCCGACAATATTAAAACAGCCTCGTGATTCAGGGTATTGAGATATCCTAACGCTTCCTCTCCCGAGTAAGCAAAGGCGAAACTCATTTCCCCGTCCCGTATTTCCTTACGAAAGCGCTGTTCGAAAAGGGCTTTTACATCCCTTTCGTCGTCTACAACCAGGATTTTCATGATTTACTAAATTTAGGTTGTTTTCAAGTATCAGATGTATTTGATGGCTCTTTCGTAGAAGTATTTCCATCGGCGATGGCCTTTACCGACTATTGAAGCGGATATTTGATCCCTGTCCGGTCAATTTTATAATATACATCGCCTTCAATCAATAGTCCCTGTTCATTGCCTTCATGTTCGTTTACATCTATACCGATCACTTTCCCCTGATAGAAGGAGGCAACCGAGTCAATGATGTCGTGACCGACAATTATCTTTTTAACCTGGTAAAAGGCGAGCGTACTGTCAACCAATCCCTGACTGGCGCGCGGTTCGAGGAAGTAGCCGCGATACCAGAAGGGCGCGTATTCTCCATCAAATAACCGCCACATATTCTTATCCGGAAATTTGTCCGCCTCCAATGCGTTATCGTAATATTCGCGGCAGTCTGCATTTATTTTATAGATGGGCCATTGAAGGGCCAGAACGGCGGGAGAAATACCGGCATGAAGAAATAAGCCACTACTGATTTTCTCTATGAGATTTTTAGTCAGAAGCCACCTTCCGAGTTCGGTCTTCGAATTATACAAATTAAAATAATTTGTTCCCATCATTTTAGCACGCTCAAAATATTTCGGTTGCACATATCGGAAATCTCCACTCAGATTCATGATATCGTGGTTCCCCAGTATGACATGCACATAACCGCCCTGTTCCTTTGCTTCTCCTTCCAGTTTATACAATAGCCAGAGTTCTGCTGCCACATCCCTGCCACGGTCAAAAAGATCACCACAAATAACCAGGTGCCCCTTACCAAATGTCCACTGATATTTTTCATCAATCACCTGGTTCCCGATTAAAAGATTCCTGAAAGCTTCAAATTCACCTTCTATATCTGAAAAAGCGATGATCTTATCTATCCTGGACCAATTATATGGTTCCGTTTTCAATTTCTTTTGAAGAGGCACGGAAAAATCCCAGCCACTGTGATTGGAAAAATGAACTTCTATGGGATGTTTGTCGATTTCAGCTGTCGGAAAAGAATCGATGATGACTTTGCCATTTACATCCATGGAGCGAACAACGACATCTTTTTTCCGGTACTCCACGTAAGGACCCTCAGCCTGGTTTGGAGTCTGTCCGGAACAAAAGATCAGGCATAATTGAAAAAAAATGACCGACAACCATTTCTTCATGGAGAGGGGTTTGCGGGAAGAAGCAAATGAACGTTTACCAAAAATACGTCTTTTTCGGGCTACCTGATGTCGGGAATCCTGCCGGACGATGAATGATGAATGGGGATAATCCCTTTAGAAAATGTCAGGCTTTTTTATTTATTGAAGTTTTTCGATAAATGTATTATATTTGCATCGTAATTCATTTTATATGGATGCGAAAAAAGCAGAAAAGATTTCCAAAGCGCTGGCCGACCCCAACCGGCTGACCATTCTGAAGGAAATCAAGAAGAGTAAACAATGTCTTTATTGTGTGGATCTGAATAATACACTGAACCTGGCCCAGCCTTCCATTGCCCATCACCTGAAACTATTAATTGAAAGTGAATTGGTTACGTCCGATAAGGAAGGCCGGAACGTGCGTTATTACCTGAACAATAAACTCATGGACGAGTATATCCGGTTTATTGAGGGACTGAAGATTTAAAAAAATTTTGCCTCATTTATCGAAATACTTAAATAAATCTATAACTTTATCGTCTCATTTTTGTTAGACCTTATGAAAACCTGTTCTTAATTATATTGAAATATTTGAATACATCTATAAATAATCATAACCATGTCAACAAAAACCATCACCAGAAACCTAATCAGCAGTCCATTGCTGGCTGCTATCGCCTATTTCTCCATCATGTTTATAGGCGGCTGTTATGCCAAAGCAGAAGACAAAGCGAAGGCAGTCACCGTAATTGCACCGGCAGCACCTGGCATACCGGTGGACGGCTACATTGTAAAACCCGCCGTTTTAAAAGATGAACTGGAAATCACCGGAACGCTGAAATCTAATCAGGAAGTGGATATCGTAAGTGAATTGCCCCGTAAAATCATCCGGGTGAATGTAAAAGACGGAGCCTCTGTTGTTTCGGGACAACTTCTCTTTGAAATGGATAATGCCGACCTGCTGGCACAATTGGAAAAACTTCAGCAGCAGGCAAAATTAGCCAGGTTAAATGAAGAACGCCTCCGGGATCTTATACAGCATGAAGCAGTTGTACAACAGGACTACGACCAGGCTTTTACCAATCTGAAAGTCCTTGAAGCGCAGATCACTGAACTACAGGTTGCACTAAACAAAACCCGGATCAGAGCACCATTCGGTGGTCAGCTGGGTATTGTAAATGTATACCCGGGAGCCGTGGTTTCAGCTAATACGATTCTTACCCATATTCAGGACAACAGTCAGGTAAAACTGGATTTCCATGTACCTGAAAAATATGCGCAAACCATTACAACAGGCAGCGCGCAGAAATTCACGGTGGCTTCCGACAGCAGACAGTACACTGCCATAGTGATCGCCCGGGAAGCCGGCGTGGATCAAAATACAAGAACGCTGCTGATCAGGGCGGTCAGTCAAAATCCAGGAAAGGTTTTGCTGGCAGGCCAAAGTGCAAGATTGCAGCTGTCCTTACACAGTTCCGCTGATGCACTAATGGTTTCATCGCAGGCCTTAATTCCTTCGTCTCAGGGATACAGTGTGTACACAGTAAAAAGCAATCAGGTTCAATTATCGGCTATTGAAATCGGACAACGCGGACCGTATACTGTAGAAGTTTTACATGGTTTGAATAAAGGAGATACCGTCGTGACCAGCAATTTATTGCGTTTGATGCCGGGGTCCTTTGTACAGTTTGCGAGTTTGAAATAAGCTGAACGCCTAACGCCTAACGCTTAACGCTTAACGCCTTCTACCATTAACAATTAACAATTTTCAATTAACAATTGTATGAGTGCTATATCACAAGTGAGTATTTCCCGGCCCGTGCTGGCTGGTGTTATGTCGGTGCTGCTGATTCTCTTTGGCATCGTAGGCTACACATTTCTTGGAACCCGGGAGTATCCGGTCACCGATTCACCGATTGTGACGATCACTACGGTTTATCCGGGAGCGAGTGCAGATATCATTGCTTCACAGGTTACCAAACCGCTGGAGGAAGCAGTGGCAGAAGCAAATGGCATCAGGGCCATCAGCTCCGTGTCCCGTGAACAGGTTAGTATGATCACGGTGGAATTTAATCTGAATGCCGATTTGGAAGCCGCAGCCAATGATGTCCGGGACAAGGTTTCAAAATCCCGTCAGCAACTGCCTGCGGATATTGAACCCACCATTGTAGAAAAATCCGGCCCACCTGATTTCCTGGTCTTTCTCACCGTACAGAGTGATACAAAAAGTCTGGAAGACATTACCGATTTTGTCAACATCAATATCAAAGAAAGGCTGCAATCCATTCCGGGTGTGAGACTTGTGGATTCTTATGCCGGCCGTAAGCGATCCATGCGTCTGCGCATGGATCCGGTGAAGCTGGCTGCCTATCAACTCACACCCGCGGATGTTCAGGCGGCGCTACAGCGGGAAAATGTGGATTTACCGAGTGGGAGAATTGAAGGTCAAAATACAGAAGTTACACTCCGGACAGAAGGGAGGCTGGTAACCGAAGATGATTTCAATAATATGATTTTGCGTCAGCAGGATGGGGCGATCATACGTTTCAAGGACATCGGCACAGCGATCATGAGTTCTCAAAACGAACGCACTGCCATGATCGTGAGTGAAGGCAACACTGCACGTTATGGCGTCGGCACAGGCGTTCAGCCCCAAAGGGGAGCCAATTCGCTTGCCATCGTAGATGAATTCAAAAAACGCTTTGCAGATATTCAGAAAACCGCACCAAAAGATTTTATTATTTCACTGGGAAAAGATTTCACGGTACCAGTACGTAATTCATTATCGGAAGTGGGAGAAACATTGTTGCTGGCATTTGTGCTGGTAGCGCTGATCATCTTTATTTTTTTACGCGACTGGAGAAGTACGCTTATTCCTTTAATCGCCATTCCGGTTTCAATCATCTCCGCATTCTTCATCATGTATATTGGAAATTTCTCCATAAATGTTTTAACGTTACTGGGTCTTGTGCTGGCGATCGGTCTGGTGGTGGATGATGCTATCGTGGTGCTGGAAAATATTTACAGTAAGGTGGAACAGGGCATGACGCCATTACAAGCCGCGAGAAAGGGATCAGATGAAATTTATTTCGCCGTTATTTCCACCACGATAACACTGGCTGCTGTGTTCTTACCAATTCTTTTCTTAGGTGGAATTACCGGTCGGCTGTTCCGTGAATTTGCAATCGTCGTTTCCGGTTCGGTTCTTATATCAGCCTTTGTGGCCCTTACCCTGTCTCCTATGATGAGCGCCTATCTTTTGAAAACAGGCTCACATCAAAACTGGCTCTACAAAAAGACAGAACCGTTTTTTATAAAGATGAATGATGGATATGAAAATTCATTAAAATTCTTTTTTAAGCGGAGATGGATCGCATTTATCCTGTTAATCGGCTCATTTGGAATTGCGTGGCTGCTTGCACCCAAACTGCCTTCTGAACTCGCGCCGCTGGAAGACCGTTCCATGGTGGGCCTGGCGGTAATTGCTCCCGAAGGAACGTCTTACGAGAGTATGGAAGAAACCATGAAGGCGGTTAGCAATTATGTTTCTGATTCGATACCCGATCTGAATGAAAACAGAACCTACGCTGGTATTGCAGCATCTATTGGAACATTGGTGCAGCCTGTGAACGGCGGTTTTCAATGGATTTTCCTGAAGGAACCAAAGGATCGTAAAAGCGGCTTAACACAAAATCAGGTATATCAGAAACTGATTGCCGCATCGCAAAAATTCAGGAATGTGATCGTTATACCCATTCAGATTCCGACCATCGGTGGATTCTCCAGCGAACAACCGCTCGAATATGTTATACAGGCCCCGGATCTCAAAAGTCTCGAAGCAGTCGTTCCCAAACTCATGGGGGAAGTATATCAATCCCATAAACTTGTATTTCAAAATCCTGATTTTAAGATTGACCGTCCCGAAATTGGTATCAGCATTGACCGGCAACGTGCAGCGCAATTGGGCATTTCAACACAGGAAATCGGACGCACTTTACAACTCGCGTTGAGTGGCAGACGTTATGGCTACTTTATCTATAATGACCGCCAGTATGAAGTGATCGGTCAACTGGACAGACAGGAACGTTCCTCACCGGATGCTTTGCGTTCTCTTTTCCTGAAATCAGGAAATGGTGAAATGATTTCACTCGATAATCTGGTAAAATTGAATGAAACGGTGAGCCCGCCTGCTCTGTACCGGTATAATCAATCTTATAGTGCCACCATTTCTGCTACACCGGCTCCGGGCGTCAGTCTGGGAGATGCAATCCGTGAGATGAATAACATTACGAAAAAAGTTCTTCCTGCCGGTTTCAGAACAGCGCTTGCGGGACAAAGCCGCGACTTTGCCGAAAGCAGTTCCAGTCTCATTTTCGCTTTCGTATTTGCGATCCTGCTCATCTATCTCGTTCTGGCTGCGCAGTTTGAAAGTCTCATTGATCCATTCATCATACTGCTCACCGTTCCAATGGCTGTAACAGGTGCCCTGCTTAGTCTCTGGATCACGCATCAGTCAATCAATGTTTTCAGCGAGATCGGGATCATTATGCTCATCGGACTAATCACTAAGAACGGGATTCTGATCGTTGAATTCGCCAATCAGCGAAAAGCAGAAGGAATGAATGTACGCGAAGCAGTGTTGGCGGCAGCCACCTCCCGATTCCGGCCCATCCTGATGACAACCCTGGCAATGATATTCGGAACATTGCCCATTGCTCTGTCACTGGGTACTTCGTCCGGAAGCCGTACTTCATTAGGCATTGTAGTAGTGGGCGGATTAATATTCGCGGGCATACTGACTCTGTATGTGATTCCTGCGGTCTATTCTTATTTCTCCAGACCATACAAGGCAAAAGCTGAAACAAAACCCGGCATATTAACCATACCAAGAATCATTATTCCTGCATAAAACACTTTATATGACACTCAAGAAAGCTTTTATTTATACATCTCTGGTTTTTGGATTGATCACGCTGATATCCTATCTGGCCAGCGCCCAACCGAGACAGTTATCTCTCAAAGAGGCATTGAGTCTAACGTTGGTCAACAACCGTGAAATCAGAATTAGTGCCCTGGATGTGGACCGGTCGGAACAATTGACCCAGGTGGCAAAAAGTGCGTCGCTCCCTTCTGCCGGTATCAGTGCACAGGTATCTCATTATTTTTATGAAGCTCCTTTTTTCGGGATCGGCAACAGCGGAGGTAACGGTGAAAAAATATCTTATGACCGTTTTGGCGGAAAGGACCAGGCCGGTGCAACCGCCTGGATTACGCAACCCGTATATAATGCAGCTACAAAACCCGGAATCATCTCTGCCAAACTGCAGGAACGTCAAAGCCGTTTATCCGTCATTGACAAACAGACAGACATTGCAGCCATTTTAAAACAGACATATATACGGATTCTTGTGTTGAATGAACGAATAAGACTGCAAAAAGAAAGTCTGGCAAGAAACGAAAAAGCTTTGCAGGATGCAAAGTCCTTATTGGCACAGGGCAGGGCTTTGCGCGTAGATACATTACGTGCTTATACTTCCGTAAAAAATCTGGAGCCCGACCTGTTGAAATTATCACTTGCCATCGAAGTGGGGAAACAGCGGCTGAGAACTTTAACCGGTTTGGACAGTCTGCAGGAAATTGAGTTAACCGATTCGCTGATCCTGCCTGAAACAGCGCCTGTATTCTTTAAAGAAGATGAAGTATATGCTGAAGCGAGGCTTCACCGGGCAGACCTGCAGTCACTTGAACTGCAGCAACAGCAGTCGGATCAGCAGATCAGAATCGCTGCGGCTGCGATGAAACCTTCCATTTCTCTGACCGCTCAATATCTGATTCAAACGCAGACGAACAAATTCGATTACTATAATGCCTTTTATCCCTCCACGCCATTTGTCGCTGCCCAGTTTTCGGTACCCGTCTTCAATGGAAACAGCAATAAGGCTAAGGTAAAAAAAGCACAAATAGAAAAGGATCAGTCCGTCATTCGTTCCCAACAGGCGTACGAGGAACTACGGAGTTCCGTGAAACAGGCTGTGGC
>DASXNJ010000127.1:0-5101 GCA_036495145.1 Puia sp. | reverse complement strand
ATCGCTGCAGCAATGGCAGCATTTCTGGTTCATTCCATTGCTCTTTGCCGCAGTAGTTACTTTATTATTTGTGTTTGGTTTCAAAGAGAAAACGACATCTCAAAACCTGAACAATTAAATAAATGAGGCTGATTATACTTCGGCCGCTGAGGAAATTCTAAGGAGCAACGGCTCCGCCAATACCTTCTTTGGAACGTATAATAAAATCACAACGGTGATCTCCATTTATATCAGCGCATTGTAATGTGGTGCTGAAGGGAGGTTCAGATCCGGAATTCTCTTTAAATTCCGAATGGTACCAGATAATATCTTCCAGAAAGCTGTGGCCGCTGGATAGCAGGACGTGCATCCCATCATCCGCATTCGCAATAATATCTGCCATTCCGTCACCGTTCACATCACCGAGACGTATCGCTCCGTAATATTTCACATCATTTCCCCAACCACTCGCATCAGAAAATGAAGAAGTCCAAAGAGATGCATGTCGAAATCCATTTCCGGTTGATAAACTTACCAGCATCCCTTTGGGACCTCTTACGATCAGATCGGCCCTGCCGTCACCATTCACGTCTGCCAGTTGAAACGTTGAGCTGTATTTTGATTCCTTCCATGCAATATTACTTTGATCTGAAAATTCAGAACTCCAAATCACCGGCGGTAAGAATGAATTGGATGAGGATAAACTCACATATATTCCACGGGGACCTCTTGCTACAATATCCGCGAGTCCATCGCCATTCACATCTGCCACGCAAATGGTTCCTGAATAACCATCCACTTTCTTCCACTGTTGCATTGGATCATCGGAAAAATAATTTGTCCAGAGCGTTGATTGTTCAAAACCATTTCCCGTACTTAATGCAACCCTTATCCCTTCGCTGCTTCTGATGATGAGATCGGCTTTGTGATCACCGTTTACATCTGCCCACCGGATGGTGGAGTTGTATTCCGCTGCATTCCATCCATTCATATCTGAAAACTCCCGGCTCCATATTTCTTCATTTGCAAATCCCAATCCGGTTGATAAGGCAACATGCACACCTTCCGCATTGCGGCCGATGATATCGGCCATCCCGTCCCCATTCACATCAGCCAGACGAATCGACCGGTAATATTTGGAATTCCATTTTTGTTTTCCGGAAAATTCACCTGATTTAACAAGATTTATTTTCACAGGTGAAAATTCAAGCGTCGGTGAAACGAACACATATCCTTTTGACTTCAGAAGATGCAGGATAACCTTTGTTTCTTCTAAAGCAAAATCCTGATCAGTATAGGAGTTGTAATCATGCATCTTTATTAAGCCGCCATCACCTCTGTTAAACTTCTTTACATTGAGGGAATCGGTGACAAATTTATTTACACATACAGATGCCGAGTTATATTCCCTGTATAAATAATCCTCTGAATCATAAGTCATCCCGATTGGACCTCTCAGGTGGTTCAATTCAGGATCAGAAAGTATGCATTGAGCTACCGGCCATGACCAGCTGAACCAGGGAGGTGTAAAATAACACAGGTTATTATGTATCAGCGGATCAATATACATCTGATTATGCCCTATCTGATATTGCCGGTCCTCACATGAAAGTGTCTTCAGATCCCTGTGGTTGAAAGTGTGGTTGCCTATTCGCTGTCCATAATGAATGAGACTGTCTAAAACAGGGTAGCGCATATATCCGCCGCCGAGGTCACCATTTCCGACAACGAAGAATGTTGCGCAAATTTTTTCACTGTGCAGGTACTTCGCCAGGTCCACGGTACCCGGTCCGGGGCCATCATCATAAGTCAGGGAAATAAGACCTTTTGGAAGTGATGTGTACAGAGGCGTCCTGACAGAAACAGTTCCGTCTTTTGGATATATATTCTCTTGTTTGCAGGATATAAATAAGAGTTGAAATAAAATAGCACAGGACATTACAGACAGAGCGCTGCAACTCCGGACAGGCAATCTTAAAATTTTCAACATGGCAGTGATTTTAAGGGGCTTTTATTTTCTAAGGGTAGATGTCAGATGATACATCAATGATTGTTCCTCAAAAACCGTTTACAATCGCGGATGCAAATTAGCGATTATTGACCTGGTATGGCCCAATTTTCGGGGAATTAACAGTTCTTCTGACTTCTCAGGAAGTCACCGGGCAGAAAATTCCTCAGAATTCGTATTTTCCTCTGAACAACAGGATCGTCATCACCGCTGACATAGACGCCGACATAAAAAAAGTCTGGGATTACTATACCATACCCGAACATATTACAAAATGGAACTTTGCCGATCCTTCCTGGCAATGTCCTTCCGCATCCAATGACATACTTGACAACTTTAAGAAATACACCGAAACGAATTAATCTTCAGGTCGTTTTACTGTTAAATACCTATATGATTAGGGCATGAATTTACAACCGGCTAAATTTATTGGAGTGTTGTAATCGTTCATCAAAGCCATAAGTTCCCGTTCTGACATAAATAGTTCAGTCAGGTTTTAAACCCCGGTTGAGCTATTTTTAATTACCTAAATTAGGAACATGAAATTCCGTGTTTTAAGTTGGCTGATCCTCGTTGTGTTGCTGGGTATCCTTGGAATAAACCAATGCAAAACGAAGGAAGACTCAATTGTATCCACGGAAAAAAATGCATACGTCGGTAGCGAATCCTGCAAAAGCTGTCACGCAAACGAACATTCGGAATGGAAAACGTCTCACCATTTTAATGCGATGTTACCGGCAAACGATTCGACCGTTCTCGGCAATTTCGATAATGTATCTCTTACGGCAGACGGCCTTACGTCAAAGTTTTTCAGAAGAAACGGAAAATATTTTATCAATACACAGGGGGAGGATGGTAAAAATCATGATTACGAAATAAAATACATTTTTGGTTTTTTTCCACTTCAGCAGTATCTGATCGAATTTCCCGGAGGAAAGATGCAGGCAACCCGCGCCAGTTGGGATAATCAGAAAAAGAAATGGTACCATCAGTACCCGGGACAAAAAATTCCTCCGCACGACTGGCTGCACTGGACAGGAAACAGTCAGAACTGGAACACCATGTGTGCGAGCTGCCACAGCACAAATCTTCAAAAGGGTTACGACGAAAATAGTGATACCTATCACACAACTTTTAACGAAGTAAATGTGAGTTGCGAGTCCTGTCACGGACCGGGCAAACTTCATATTAGTTACGTAAACAGTAAAAACTATAAGACCGATCCCAAAGTTTCCGGTTCTTTTCTGACCATGACAAAGGACGCCCCGAAAATGCAAAGAATCAACGGGTGCGGGTATTGTCATGCGAGACGGGCAGACATAACCGGGTCGGTATTGCCGGGAAAGGAAATGATGAATGACCTGATACCCGAATTACCCACAACTGATTTCTTCTATGCAGATGGACAAATGAGAGATGAGGATTATAACTATACTTCATTTCTGGAGAGTAAAATGTTTCGCCACGGGGTTGAATGTTCAAATTGCCATAATCCGCATAGCGGTCGCCTGAAACTGGAAGGAAATATTGTTTGCTCGCAATGTCACGGTACGGCAACGCACAATGTTCCTTCTCATACCATGCATGCAGAAAATTCTGTTGGCAGTTCCTGCATCAGTTGTCACATGCCATCAAAAATATATATGGGTATTGATCTCCGGCACGATCACAGTTTCAGAATACCACGGCCTGATTTAACGGTTCAATATGGCATACCAAACACATGCAATGGTTGTCACCAGGACAAAACGCCAGAATGGGCCGCATCTGTAATAAAGAAAAATTTCGGACCTGTCAGGCGCTATCATTTTGCGGAAGACCTGATTCCCGGCAGTCAGTTGGCAGCAGGCAGTGAAGCGCATTTAACAAAACTGATCGGTGATTCATCTGTTCCTAATATCGTACGCGCCGCATCCGCAAATTATCTCGGCCGGTTAAATACGAAAACCGGAACGGACGTTCTCCTGAATCATATAACGGACAGCTCGGCGTTGGTCCGATTTTTTTCTGTGGGCGGACTATTCAATACTGATCCGCAGGTCTGGCTGAACACCGTATCACCTCTATTAAAGGATTCAGTAAGAGCCGTCAGGATTAAAGCAGCCGAATTATTTACGTTTATTCCGGTCAACCAGGTACCGTCGGAGAATTTGAGTGCGTTTTATTCAGCAAAGGCGGAACTGGAAAGTTTTATAAATTATCAAAAGGACTTTGCGCAGGGTGATGCAAGGGCTGGAGACTATTATTTTAGGGCAAATGAACTTCCTCAGGCGGAAAAATATTATCGCCGGGCTTTGGCAAAAGATGATCAGCTAACAGTTGCAAAAATAAATCTTGCATCGGCACTGAGTGCCGGAGGTAAAAATGAAGAAGCATTGCAACAATTGTTAAACGCAGAAAAAGATCAGCCGAAGGATGATCAGATCCAGTCCAACCTGGCTCTTTTGTATGTTGAATTGAATCAATTGAAAAAAGCCGCTTCTTCATTTGAAAAAGCCATTTCCTTCCATACCCGGAATCCCAGAATATATTATAACTACGGGTTACTACTTCAAAAGATGAATTCTTCACCGGTAACTGTTGAAAAAACATTCATCAGTGGTTTGAAAATCGATTCCCAAAATGGTGATCTTCTCTATGCGCTCGCCATATTTTATTTTCAGCAGAAGAAAATCGAAGAAGCCATTGAAACGGCGAAAATCCTGAAACAATACCATGGCGAAAATCCCAATTATCAGCAATTATTTCAGCAACTGCACATTTAAGAAGGGCGTGACCGCTAAACGGATTGTTCTGTTCCGGTGGTTAAAAATAAATACAGCCTTTTTATGATAACTGTCTCCCAGCCCTCGCTAACCCTGGAATAACACTCCAGCTCCGGTACAAGACCTTCATGTGTAAATTCTATCAAAGTCTGATCGCCCTTTGGCGTTAATACAAATATAGTTTTCGTATTTGCCCATTCGTGCTTGTTTCCCTGAAGCCAACTCATAGAGCCCTCTGTAATAAGCCAGACCAGTTTTCGCCCGGGAATCATTTCAGTTAGTTTGTGTTTTGAATAGTGCGCCTCTCCGTGCTGTATAATAAATTCATCATTGACTTGCTTGGAACTTC
>DASXNJ010000126.1:0-9597 GCA_036495145.1 Puia sp. | reverse complement strand
GTACTCTTATAATAATTTTTTCTCTCATCATGGTGAGCATTTACTTTCAGACCAAGGATACGTGCAGTAGACGGCATCAGCTGCCAGGGGCCAACTGCACCCACTTTGGAAACGGCTTTTGTTTTCAATTCAGATTCAATCACAGCGAGATATTTTAGCTGCTCCGGAAGACCATAGCGCGTGAGTACGGAATCTATAATGATAAAAGGAGAACTGCTTCTCTGTTTGATATTGTATAGGTTTTGCCTGTTTTCCTGAATATAGGTCTTCACAAACTGATTTACATGTTTGTTCAATGGGGCCTTATCCATGATCTCTATATAATGTTTGAAAGTCCCACCGTCAACCGCAGGAATGACAGCAAACAACATCGCACAGGTAATAAGGACATTTTTTATAGACTTATGATTCTGCATACCCAATATAAGCTAACCCCCTGCCGCTTTGTAATACGTTGAAATATAGCGTAATATAATAAGTCGCCAAGTCCAGATTTTCCCCATAAGGGAAAGAAAACGGGCCTTTGGAAAGGCCCATATGAGTCGTTATATATCATGCTTATAGCCGCGCGTTTGTGAATGTCATGTGTCAGGCAGCTTTCCAAAAAAAGGACTTTCCACTATTAAATAAGAGGAAAGTCCTCTTTGATCCTCATTTCGAAGAAGTCAGAGTAGAGGTTATTGTCCGGATTTTACATGCAATATTGTCTTTAATTTTAGGGAAGGGATACCACGATGGGTGAAATAAATGGTTCCCGAAGGATAATAACCAGCAAGACAAAAAATGAAAACCATACTTGATAAAGCAAGCCGTGATGAATTGATTAGCCGCATCCATATGCTCAATGAAGACAGCAAACCTGCATGGGGAAAGATGAATGTTTATCAGATGCTGAAACATTGTTCATTATGGGAAGAAATGGCATTGGGTAAAAAGCATTATAAACGCGCGTTTCTTGGTCTCATTTTCGGAAAACTGGCCAAGAAGGATTTAATGAGAGATACACCTATGAGACGGAATGCTCCGACAATTCCGGATCTTCGTGTCAGCGGGATGGGTGATATGGAACTGGAAAAGAAGAAATGGGTTGGGCTGATTGAAGAATACGCTGCATTGTCAAATCCTATCTTTATTCATCCCTTCACGGGAAAAATGACAGGTGAAGAAACCGGTAGAATGTCTTATAAACACGCTGATCATCACCTGCGCCAATTTAATTGTTAGAACCGGGTGGCAGTAAAAAGTTGATTTGCAACAACAAAATGTTTTTGCGGCAGATCGGGATTGACAGATCCTGCAATTAGTTCTATTTTGTCACAGCCTAAACAACCTTTGCTAATTGATGCGGCTAACCACGACCCTTTGTATTTGTGTTTTATTCGCTTTTTCCTGTTCAAGAACAAACCAACCCATACCTCAACCGAGTCCGAATCCCGGACCAACGCCAGATCCTCAGACTCCGATTGCGCATGCTCTGCCTCTGCTGGACAGCTTTATATTTTATACATTGGGGCCGAAAGAGATTACTCTTTCTAAAGGAAAAATTAAATACGACGGATCCGGAAGATTGACGGATATATATAGCGCAACGACTGATACTGCAGAAGATGGCCAACCGCTTCGTCCGGATACTTTAGATTTTATTTTGACGTATCGGGGGACCGACACACTGCCGATAGCCTATACAAATTATACTGCGGATTTATCGGCATTAGCGGATCATGGATTTCTAAGTTATGATGATCAGGGGAGGATGATCCAGGATTCCGGTGCGAATGGACAGAATTCCTGGTTATACAAGTATCAGTACGACGAAAGACAAATCACACAAAACTCAGGTAACGGTACTGATTCAATTATCATCGTAAATAACAATGTAGTCTTATGGAAGGAGTTTATGAATATCTACAGTTTTACTTATAGTGACTTTCCAAATCCATTTTATCAACCGGCATTGGCAAAACACATTACGCCATTGATGGTGTTTAAGAGCATTGACATATTTTCTAAGAATCTATATAACAGTTCCACTTCCCAGTTCGTAAATAACATTCCATACCAGGTTATAAATTATTCCTGGACAACGAATGCGAATGGTCAGGTCATATTCGGAATCGGAACAGACGCCAAAACAGGAGGGATTCTTCAATATTTCTGGTTTACTTACCGGTAGGGTGCCGGGACGCCCGGCAACCTCTCCGTAAAAGTCTGGCGCCAAAAAACTGACGAATGTTGTCATTTCTGGACGGTTACAGAATGGAAGGATATTGATTCGGTCAAAGCGTTCGCGGGAGAAGATTACGAAAAAGCAGTTTACTATCAGGAAGACGAAGGCGTATTGCTCAGGTTTGAGGAGCGGGTTATTCATACAGAAACTTATATCATCAGGTAACGGTCCACGATATCCGAACTCTTCACCACCAGCTTTTCCTTATTTTTCTTATATTGGAGAACCGATTCATCCAAATCGTTTATCCGAATCATGAACATCTCCTGGCTTTATTTTCTTCCCTCTTTTCTATTTTTTATTTTGGTAATCTTTTTTTTCGCTGGTTTTTCAATTGTTGGTTTTCTCCTGATCAGGAAATATGTTGAAAGATGGCTGGGGAAACCACCCGCACAAAATGAAGTGCTCAGCTATTATATTGCTGCTACCGGCGTCGTATACGGCATCACGTTGGGTCTCATCGCAGTGGGTGTCTGGGACAATTATATTCACGTAAATATTAAAGTGGAAGAAGAAGCCGCTACGCTGAGCGATTTGTACAGAGACATATCCAGCTATCCGGATCCGGTAAGGGGAAAAATGGAAACAGAGCTGAGATTATATACCCGTTATGTGATCCATGAGGCATGGCCATTGCAATCGGAAGGCATCGTTCCGATTGGCGGCGTGGATCATATGAATAACTTTCAAAAAATATTATATTCCTATAATCCCTCAACGATGGGACAGCAGGTGCTTCATGCTTCTGCGCTGCGCAGTTTTGATGACTATGTATTGTTGCGCAGACTCAGGATACAGAACGTGACAAAGGGCGTACCAGTAATGATTTGGTGGGTTGTTTTTTTTGGTGCGCTGATCAACTTAATACTCTCCTGGCTTTTCGTCGTAAAAAACAAATCCTTACATGTATTGATGAATGGTTTGCTCGGCGCCCTGATTGGTGCTCTTGTGTTTCTGATCATCGTTCTGGATTTTCCGTTCCGGGGCTGGTTCAAAGTAAGTTCGGAACCCTTCGTATATGCTTATGAGCAATTGATGAAATGATTAATATTCTTAACAGGAGATTGACAGATCTTAGATGTAATTTTATAAGTATTGTTATTTTCTTTAAAAGTTTTATGAAGCAATTTTTGGCCTTTTCATTTCTTTTGATTGCCATGAGTTCGTTCGGACAGTCTACCGATAAAGCCGATACAATTAGTTTTTGTTTTATTAAATTGAAACTGCCGCCGGAATGCAAAGCAGCATCTGAATACCAGATAAAATGTGATGATTATTCGATGAGCTGGGTTTATCTCACTCCACAGACCCTGCACACAATGCCGGACCAACTGATAAGCCAGATGGCCGGACAAATGAAAAAGTTTAAAAAGGAGACGATCACCTGTTACTTAATGGATAACCCGGTAAAGGGCTATAAAATTAGTTTTAGAACTGATCAGGGTATGGGCCATCAATTAATTGCTTATGGTTTTGCGAATGAACAACTCGTTTTAGTACAATTGTCCCTGGATAAAGAACCCAAAACCAACGAAGATATCCCTGCATTTCCCAGGCAATTGATCAGGTTATCCAAATAATGATTAGCCACCCGTTTGCAATGATTCCATCAGGATATCCTCTATCGTTATGGTGAAACTCTTGTCTCCATAGCTGCCTCCGTCTTCGCGTGGAAACTCCACTTCAAAAGTGTTATCAGGTTCCAGGATTTCTACTATAACACCCATCATACCCTTCGTGATCTCTGGGTTTATATCCCTGGATAGTTCAAAGCTCTGGTTTTGTTCTATTAATGGCATAACTGAAAATTGAGATTCGAAATATGTTACTGAAGTTACAAAGGCTCTCCCGCCATTCCTGAAATATTTGTTCCCATTCCATCGGAAAATACGATCCATCATAAGGCAGGATTCGTTACCCTCCTGACGTCTTCGCCGTAATTCGAAATCGTTCATCAGTTAATACCTGCGAAAATGAAAAAGACAATCTTTACAATAGCCCTTGGATTCAGTTCCGTTATAATGATGTCAGGTAATTATATACTCGCACAGAATTCAAAGAAAGATTTCGGACCTGACTTAAAAAAGAATTTCTTGCCATCCCTTCATAGTCTGGCCATTCTGCAAAACCCTGATTTAACGGACGCGCAATTACTGACCAGAAATGAAATCAATATCTGGGTCGTCAGGGATTTTCTGAACAGATTTGAGAAAGTGGAAAATGTTTTATGGTTTGCCATTCCAAAAGGAGGCTACGAGGCATATTTTGTACAGGATGGTTTTGGGGACAGAGTCCTATATGATAAAAGTGGCGGATGGCAGGCATCATTGTTAACCTATGACGAGGATAAATGTGACCGGGATATCCGGGCCGCAGTAAAATCTGCATTCTTTGATTATGATATTTTCCTGGTAAGGGAGCTGCATACCGTGGAAGGTGTTGAGCACATCTTTTATATGGAAGACAAATCCAGTGTCAGAATTGTCAGAGTGACTAAGGCTGGTGAACTGGAAATATTGCAGGAATTTGATAAGTAAAAACAATCCTGCCGGGATAGATACGATTTATACATTATGAAAAAACCCTGCAATGCAGGGTTTTTTCAAGGAGCCATTATATTAAATGATCCTTTTAGTCTTTTGCTACGGAATTCTTTTTAAAGCCATGTGATTTTGCGCAGGTTAAATCTACCTGAACAATTTGACCCATGCCAGGCGCACCACCAAAGCCCCAGTCCGAGATATATAGTTTTTCATCAGGACCGAATGTCATGGCGGTTGCCAGATTCAGTTTGGAAGCAATGGTCATGCGGGATCCGTCCGGATCAATGCGGATAACATCTCCGGTGCCGGGGGTAGGAAAGTCGTTCCCTGTCGTACTTTCCAATACATAGAGTCCACCCAATAGATCAAACTGGACGCCCAATACCATGCTGAAGCCTGTTGCATAAGTGCTGATATGCCCCTGGGGAGTAATTTTATAGATAGCCGAATTTTTAACTCCGGCGGGGAAAGTATATAAATTACCAACATAGAAATTTCCATCATGAAATGTCATGGCGGTCGGAACGATATGTCCTTCAAATGCCGAAATATCGATGATCCGGTGAATTTCCCCGTTTAAAGACATCTCATCCAGTTCGCCATGATTCGGTTCGACGGAAAACAGGCGGTCGCCCAGGCTGATCATGCTGTAGGTGGTACCATCTGGTTCAAAATCACCGGGATTAGGATTTTTAACGGGATGACTCTTATAGAAAGCGCTCAGATCGTCGATCAGGGTCCACGTATGATTCTTGTTTACCCTGAAAACCCCATTGGGGAAATCAGGTACTCCATGGGAGCAACCGGCGCCGGCTAAAAGGCCGTACAGAGTATGGCCTATAAAAGCAACATCTGCCACGCCACTCACAAAACTTCCGGTAGCCGGGGCAGTTTGGCTGGACGGAATCTTATCTACCACCGTTGTACGAACTCCCTGGTGATCAATCATGGATATCCGTGCTCCGGTGTCGCTTCCTTTATAAGGACCTGCATCCGGTACCTGGTCGCAAATACCGATTGTGGAGTCCGTACCTCCAACACCTCCTTCGGCGACATAGAGATTTCCGTCGGGTCCAAATTTCAACCCCCTTGGATTATTCAGGCCGGTGGCAAAAACGGATTGGGTAATAACAATATCATTTGGATCGCAGGCACAGAACTTTGGGCCCTCTTTTCTACAGGAAATCGCAAAAAGCAAAATGGCTATCACGGAAATCGATCCGGATACCAGCGTAAAATTTTTTTTCATAAAAAGGTTTGATAAGGTGATGAGTAAAAAAGACTAGATTTAATGGCATAAAAGGGTCATTCGGCGGCCTTGAAGAAGTTAATCCGTAGACACTATAATAACATGAATTTCAAAGGAATTGAAAGGGCTGCGCAGATTTGACAGGGTGGGGATTACCGAAAGAACCAACTTCAGGTTACGGAGAGAATAAGTGAAAACCATTAATAGATTCTAAATGTAGACCTGATTTACTTTCAGGAAAATACCGATTTATAGGTAGGCAGTAGTTTCCATTTTTTCACTTAATGCGATTAAACAATTAGTAATTGATAGTTGGCTTATGTTACAGGAACCATTCAACTACGAATTTAATAAGATGATGAAATGGCTTGGTACAGATTCTGTGCCCGGCCAATGGAAGTTCGATGCCGACATTAATAAGTTTCTGAATTTTTTTCTGTTGGGTGATTCCTATTACTTTATCATCAACCATCATACCCTGAAGATGGATTTTGTAAGCAAAGAAGTGGAATCCGTGATGGGCTATCTTCCTTCTGAATTTGAAATCGATTTTATGAACGACCAGATTCATCCGGACGACCGGTCCTGGTTCCTGGCCTTCGGAAGCAGCATGATTGATTTTTTTTCCCAGCTACCCATGGAAAAACTGATGAAATACAAAGTGCGATATGATATCCGGATGAAAAAGAAAAATGGTGAATACGCAAGAATACTTTATCAGGGCATATTGCTTGAACATGATCAGAATGGCAGATTTCTACGAACCCTGAGTGTGCATACGGATATTACCTACCTGAAACATGAGGGGAAACCGGTGATGTCATTTATCGGAATGGATGGTGAACCGTCTTATTACGATACGGCTTCAAAAAATGTTTTCATTGAAAGCAAAGACGAGTTAACGCGACGGGAGAGAGAAGTTCTGTCGCTTCTGATTCAGGGAAGACTGAGCAAGGAAATCAGCGAGATTTTAAATATCAGTAAACAGACCGTAGATACACACCGGAAAAATATGCTTCACAAGAAACAACTCAATAATACCGGCGAGTTGGTCGGTAAGGCCATCCGGTACGGATGGGTGTAAAATGCCAAATCTCCAGGCAACGTTTCGACATTCATTACTATCTTATATCTGTTAGCCATAAATAACAACATTTGACGGAAGGAGAAATCATTCAGGGGTGCATAAATAAAAATGCCGACGCGCAGCATACTCTTTTTCTGAACTACGCAGAAATCCTGATGACGATCTGCCGTCGCTATAGCGGCGACCGGGCTGAGGCGGAAGACATGTTACAGGAGGCCTTTATCAGAATATTTAAATTTATAAATCAATATAGGTCTGCCGGCTCATTTGAGGGCTGGATCAAAAAAATCACCGTTCGTTCCTGCTTGCAGATCTTACAGAATAAAAAAGTCAGGTTTTCGGAGCTTACTGATAGTCATCAGGAGGTCCACTCTTCAGCTCCGGATATTATTTCTGATTTAAGCGTCGACGAATTGCTCAAATGTATCAGTGAATTACCAGTTGGCTATCGCATGATTTTCAATCTTTATGTGATGGAAGGCTTTTCGCATGAAGAGATAGCACGGATGCTTAATATAAAAACAGCTACCAGTCGCAGCCAGTTGTCAAAGGCCCGGTCGGTATTGCAGGCGAAAATAAATTCTTTACAAAAAATATCCGTTAAGTATGACAGATAATCAATTCTTTGATTCGCTCAAATATAAAATCCTGGACCACCGTTCGGCTGTTCCGGACGACATGTGGGAGCGGATTATTAAAAAAAAGGATAAAGACAGAAGGGGATTTCTGTTCTTCTTCGGGTGGTTCAACATGTTGATCGTATGTATTTCACTGAGCGCCTATTTATTGATGTACCATCACAGGGAACAGCCAAAACCGGAAAATCATGTGCCTGCAGTTTCGGAACAGCAAATAAGTCAGGCCCCGGATCATCTGAATAAATCGGAAGTCGTTCCCAAAAAAAGCACTATGTCTGAAAGTGGGCAGCACGGGGAAGCTGGGAATGGCCATGATCACCCTTATAAGTCTCTTATAAAAATGAAGAAAAATGATGGGGATACCAAATCGTTCAACTATGATAAAATGGGTTTAAAAAACACAGGAAAAGAAATTGAAAGCCCTTCTTCTCAAAAAGATTCCCTTGCTGGCGGAAACAAGGTTTCATCAGTGAATAAAAAGGGGGCAGCAGTTGCATTGCTGACGGTTAAAAAGCCTTCCCCCAATAAATTGACAGAAGATTCTTCGAAAAATACAATTAAAAAAAAGACTCAAAAAGATACAATCATAAAGAAATGGTATTTGGATATATACGCTTCGCCTGATTACCCGATCGATAATACACCTAATTCCCCATCGACTTTTAGCGGTCATACAAAACTTTCCTATACATTGGGAATAAGGCTCAACAGGACTTTCGGCAAACATTTTTCTGGCAAAATCGGCATCCAGTATTCGCATATAAATTTGGCAGACAGTGGTATCGTTAACCTGACAAGTTTTGACCTCCCTGTACTGGCCGGATATTCTTTTGGAAGCGAAAAATTGAGGATGACCTTTACGGCAGGTGTAATAGCAAATCTTTCTACCTCTTCAAAAAGCTACGCGCCAAATGAATTGTTTAAAAGTAATACAGGGTTCAGTCTGTACGGGGGATTTAATTTTGAAAAGAAGGTAAATCAAAAGATCTCAATTTATATGGAGCCCTACTACAGATACAGACTGAGTTCGATGACTGTGAGTACTTATGATATTTACAAATTTATTGATGTGGTTGGCTTAACATTCGGTGCCCGGTATTATTTTTTAAAACGACAAAGAAATAAATGAGTCCCGGATAAGCATAGCCGGGCGGTGTTATCTAAGACGCATTTATTTTGTTAGCGGGGTTTTTTCTTCATATTGCTGAATCAGATCTAATGTATGCTTTAATGATTCTTTGCTACTCCAGTCCAGATGACCTGGAATAATAAAATTCGGGTCTTTGCATTTTTGTTGAATATTCTTAATCGTCGTGGGCCATTCCTTTACATTTGCATCCCCAAGATATCCCAAATCGGGTGCTTCTGTGCTTTTGACCAGGCAGCCTCCATAGATAATTTTTTCTTTCGGAAACCAGATCACAATATTGTCCGGCGAATGTCCCGGTCCACCATAATAGGTTTGGAATTCATGTCCGCCCACAGAAAAACTGCTGTCTTTGTAAATTAAATATTCTGCTCTTTTTTCATGTCGATCCCTACTCAGTTCGTCTGTTTTCTTTGATGTATAAGTCTTAATGCCCATTTTTCTGTAAAACTCCAGACCTGCAGTTCTGTCTGCATGAAAATGTGTCGAAATGCACATGATCACATCTATATGATGTTTAAATTTTATGCTATCCAATAAAGGCTTGAATTGTGTTGTGTCCCAAGGTGTATCGAAAAGGATCACGCCCTTGGGAGTAACCAGATACATACTGTTTGAAGGGTAAGGACCGGCGTCGAGTAACCGATAAGTTGTGTATACGTAAAAATCACCTGTCAGATGAGTTATAGATAAAGCGGGATTGTGG
>DASXNJ010000125.1:0-14803 GCA_036495145.1 Puia sp. | reverse complement strand
GCACAGAAACTGATAATATTTCTGATAATCCGTTTATTGGAAACAGGTGCGCTTAATAAAATTAATGTTTATACATGGAAAGCTGGGGCGTAAAAAAAGGGGTCAGAATAAAAATTCAACCCCGTTTTAAAATCCAATATCCTATGAAAAACCGAGGTAAAGATATACGGAAACATTCACATCCACAAGATGTAAATTCAATTACCCCGGAATCTTTAATTATTTTTTACAAGCTGTTCTGAAATAACAGCATTTGTTGCCTTGTCCGTTGCCTTTAAAATATAGTTCCCTTTTTGTAAAGATGACACATTAACAATCTGCATCCCCGGCTCAACATCCTGTATAAATTTTATTGCTCCATAAGCATCCATAACCTGGATATTTAAAGCATGAGAAGAACGTACTATTAAAAGTTTATCTACCGGATTGGGATAAAATTTGAAATCAGCATCTGCCACTGAATTCACACTAACTGTTTTTGAACTTAACTCCCTGCCATCTTTCCCCGTTATCCGAACACGATATGAGACCGCGCTACTTCCAACAGAATTATCTGTAACAGAATAAACTGAATCTGTTCCTGCAGAAGCATCCATCGCACTGAGTACTTCAAAATGGACCGCATCAGAACTTTTCTCAACAATGAAAAAATCATCAGCTTTTATAGAAGGAACTGCCCAACGTAAAACCGCCTGACCTTTTAAAGGAGTAACTGTAAAAAAACTGAAGACTATGTTTGACTCAGGAGAAACGATGTTAATTCGACCTATATGATCATTTGCAGACTGCCCAAAAGAGGCACAGCATAGCCAGGCCGATAAAAAACATAACTGAAGTCGCTTCATGGGATAGTAAATGTGGATAAACTGTGGACAAAATCTGTGCCATTTCCCAAATTAGGAATAAAACCAGCTGGTTCGCCCGTCAGAATCAGGCTCCTCAGAGATCGGACGGAGGCAGCCAAATCCTGTGCAGTAAAGGGTTTCCAGGCCGGCCGTTTAAAAAAAGAATGCCTCTGCCCTTTTTTTAAACAAAAAATGCAGACATGTCTTTTCTGAATTCCCTTTTTGGGTCAATCTGGTTTGTCGTCCTGTAAAATTCACTCACCTCTCTTCTCGGGGAGATTTTCAGACTCCCGGATACATGCACCGGAAGGGCGTGCCGAACGGTTATCGTTTAGGCTTAAATTGTGAATAAACCCACCTGCATGAGTATTTATAAAATGGCTGCCAGTAAACGGATTGCCCTTGTCGCACACGATAATAAAAAGAAAGAACTCATAGAATGGGCCACTTACAACAAATCTGTCCTTTCCATGCATCGACTGTTTGCTACCGGAACTACAGGGAAATTGCTGGAAAAAGCGATTGGCATATCTATTACGAAGTTTATGAGTGGCCCTTTAGGCGGTGACCAGCAAATTGGTGCCCGCATAGCAGAAAGAAAAATTGATGTGTTAATTTTTTTCTGGGATCCAATGGAGGCTCAACCCCATGATCCGGATATTAAAGCCCTGCTCCGTCTCGGAGTTGTCTGGAATATTCCTTTTGCATGTGACCGGTCTACGGCAGATTTTCTGTTGACATCTCCTCTTATGCATCAGGACTATGATGTGATTCAGCCGGATTATTCACTCTATCTGAAAAGACCTGAGAGATAGCTCATTCTTATTATCTTTAATTCAATCAATTATTGGTAGTCTACAACCTTTTCATGTGAAAAAAGTGCTGAAAGTCAGTATGCGGGTTCTGGCTGTGTTGCTTGCTATTGTTTTACTTGCCTTTATAGGAGGATGGATTTATCTGAAGCAGCACAAAAAGGAAGTTATTTCCTTTATTGAATCTGAAGCTAAAAAAGGACTTAATGGAGGAACATTGCATATCGGAGATATTAGCATTGGTTTCAAACACACTTTTCCAAGAATTGCATTCACGATAGATTCCCTGACACTAAGGGACAGTTTGTGGTTTCAACATCATCATGATCTGATTTCAGCTTCCCGGGTTTACGCGACACTTGATTTTTTTAAACTTATTTTCGGTAAAATAAATATAGGTCGGGTTCAACTCGAAAATCCACATATTTATATTTACACCGATACTAACCACTATACTAATACATCTGTCTTCAAAAAGAATAATCCGCCAAAGAAAGATGCTCCCAAAAATCTGGATTATCCCATTCTGGAAATGAATGACGGGAGTCTGGTCATAAATAAAAAAGATGCAAATAAATTCTTTGGTTACGATATTAGTTACCTGGAATGCGTCATACACGGAAATCCGGAGAACGAAATCCTCAAAATATATGTCGATCTGGATTGCAAAGTACAGCGAATGACATTCAATCCTGAAAAAGGTCCATATCTTAAAGACAAAACGGTGACCGGAGAATTTCAGATTGAATTCAATAAAAATTCCAAGATCCTCCAATTCGAAAAAATCAAACTGGCTGTCGACAAACAACCATTTGTTTTTACCGGCAAATTTTATCTCGCAGACGTACCGACGCCTTTTATATTGTCCTGGGAAACGAATAATCTGCCATTCCGAAAAGCCGCTTCCTTTCTGGCAAATAATATCCGGCTCAAACTGGACTCATATGATATTTCTGAATCCATTACCCATTTAACCGGTTCACTGGATAATTCCGAGCCGGAATACAAAACACCGCTTATTCATCTCCGCCTCACCGTGAATAATAAAAAAATAAACACGCCGGTTGTAAATATTAATAATGCATCCTTTACCGCGACTTTTAATAATGAGGAGATTAAGGGAAGGGGTCACGAGGACTCTAATACAGTGATGCATTTTACGGCACTCAAAGCCGACTTTGAAAAAATCGACTTTAATTGCGATTCAGTAGTCATTCGCGATCTCATTCATCCAAGCATGAATATTCATGTTGTCTCCAATTTTCAATTGCAAAATATAAACAATCTGTTGGATGAAAACACGCTGGCATTTACAAAAGGATTCGGGAACATAAATATGAGTTATAGCGGATCGCTCGAAAAAATCTATGATAGTTCACGATCAATAACCGGTACGTTCAGTATGGATTCTGCCGGTCTTGAATATATTCCCAGAAATTTACAATTTGTCAACGGCCGGGGTGACATACGTTTTCAAAATAAAGATATTTATATCGATCATCTGAGTCTGAATTCCGGCAATTCCGATTTGCTGATGAATGGAAAAATAAAATCGGTATTCTACTTGATTAATCAAAAAAATAATAAGCTATCAATCGACTGGAGTGTTCGTTCTAACAAACTGAACCTGAATGATTTCATCTCCTACCTGAAACCGGCTAAGGTTAAAACAGTCTCAAAGAAAAAGAAATCTTCCCTGGCCCAGACCCTCACACAATTCACCACGTTGCTGGAATCAGCTAGTTTCAATCTTGACCTGGGGGCCAAACAACTGATATATAAAAAATTCAATGCGGACAACCTGGCGGCAAATATGGAAATGGATGATAACGCCATCAACCTGAAAAAAATAATACTGCAACACGCCGGTGGAAGTATTTCTGTGCAGGGCCTTCTTCGCAATCTTCCAGCATCCAATCCCTTTTCTTTTAAAGCAAAGTTGGCAAATGTGAATGTGAGCAGGATTTTTTATGCTTTTAATAATTTCGGATTGAAATCTCCTACTGATAAAAATATTGCAGGTACTTTAACGGCCGATGTTACCATGCAGGGTGGTCTGACAACAAAGGCCCAGGTCATCCCCGGAGAATTAAAAGGTTTTGTGAAATTTAATCTGCATAATGGCCAGCTAATCAATTTTGAACCGGTACAAAAGATACAGCAGACTGTTTTCAAAAGCCGGAATTTTTCTGATATTCAATTTGCGGATCTGCATGATTTGTTAGAAATAAATGGTGATGATGTTACCATCAACCGGATGGAAATCCGTTCTTCTGTCATTACCATGTTCGTCGAAGGAAAATACAACACGAAAACAGGTCCTGATCTGAGTATTCAGGTCCCACTCAGCAATCTGAAAGCGAACAAAGATTCGGTACTCGTTAACAAGGGCATTTTTAGTAAGACCGGCGTAAGCGCAAGACTCCGTGCACAAAGGGGTGAAGATGGGAAAATCAAAATAAGTTGGGATCCTTTTAACAAGTCTGGCAAACAGCTGAAGAAAAATAAATAAGCGGGCAGGGTTTTCGGTAAAAAATGATCGGTGATCAATTAGTCCCCAAACGATAAACGGAAATTCATTTTACGTATCGTGTGATCAGTTCAACCTTAGAAATTTTCTTTCAAAAACCTTAACTTACAGGTTCTCTAAACGAAAAAAAATGGAGTTTAAAGTCCATTCACCATATATACCTGCGGGTGATCAGCCGGAAGCGATTCGTCAATTGACGAAGGGAATATTGGAAGGGGAGAAATATCAGACACTGCTTGGAGTCACCGGCTCAGGCAAAACTTTTACGATCGCGAAAGCAATAGAACAAGTGCAAAGACCCACGCTGGTTCTTACGCATAATAAAACGTTGGTGGCGCAGCTTTACGGAGAATTTAAACAGTTTTTTCCCGAAAATGCGGTTGGCTATTTTGTTTCTTATTATGATTACTATCAGCCTGAGGCCTACATGCCCGTGAGTGATACTTATATTGAAAAAGATCTTTCAATCAATGAAGAGCTTGACAAACTTCGTTTACAGGCAACCACGCAATTGCTCAGCGGGCGGCGCGATATAATTGTTGTCGCCTCTGTGAGTTGTATTTATGGAATCGGCAATCCGGAAGAATTCGAAAATGGTATCGTTCGAATAAAACGCGGACAAACCATTTCACGCCAGGGATTTTTACACGCGCTGGTAAATTCATTGTACTCCCGTGATCAGTTTGAATTCAAACGCGGAACATTCCGCGTGCAGGGAGATACCATTGATATCAATCTGCCATATCTGGATTATGGTTACCGCATTGCATTTTTCGGCGATCAAATAGAAGAGATAGAAAGTTTTGAATTAAAGTCCGGAAAACGAATCATGCCCATGGATAATGCGGCTGTTTTTCCGGCGAACCTGTATCTGGCACCCAAAGATATGATTACCCAGGTGCTTGCAGAGATTCAGGATGAGATGAATGCGCAGGTTTCCTATTTCAAAAGCACCGGAAAATTTATCGAGGCCCAGCGACTGAGTGAACGCGTAAATTTCGATGTAGAAATGATCCGGGAACTGGGCTATTGCAATGGAGTTGAAAATTATTCCCGTTTTTTTGATCGCAGAAAACCAGGCACAAGACCTTTCTGTTTGCTGGATTATTTCCCAAAGGATTTTTTATGCGTCATTGATGAAAGTCACCAGACAATTCCACAGGTAAGTGGAATGTATGGTGGCGACAGAAGCAGAAAACTGATACTGGTAGATTACGGATTCAGGCTTCCTTCTGCACTTGACAATCGACCGTTGAATTTTCACGAGTTCGAGACAATGACCGATCAGACTATTTATGTTTCCGCAACGCCTGGAGATTACGAACTCGAGAAATGTGGTGGTGTCGTGGTGGAACAGGTAGTCAGGCCCACTGGATTATTGGATCCTCCGATTGAAATCAGGCCAAGCGTAAATCAGATCGACGATTTACTGGACGAAGTCGATAAGCGAATTGCTAAAGGAGGCCGGATATTAGTGACAACCCTGACCAAACGGATGGCAGAAGAAATGGATAAATATCTGCACCGTCTGAATATCAAATCCAAGTATATACATAGCGAGGTAGAAACATTGGAAAGAGTAGAAATTCTTCGTCAGCTCCGGCTGGGCGAAATTGATGTGCTGGTCGGTGTCAATCTGCTAAGGGAAGGTCTCGATCTGCCGGAAGTCACGCTGGTTGCTATTTTGGATGCGGATAAAGAAGGGTTTTTAAGAAACGAGCGTTCGCTCACCCAGACAGCCGGTCGAGCAGCACGAAATGTAAATGGCCTCGTGATTTTTTACGCAGATAAAATGACGGAAAGTATGCAACGGACTATTGATGAGACCAATCGCCGCCGTGAGAAACAGGTCCGGTATAACGAAGCCCATAGCATTACGCCGACAACCATACTAAAATCCAGGCAGGATGTATTTGCCTCCACCTCTGTCCTCGACATCAAAGGTTTCGATGAGAAAAATCCTTATGCCCTTGCAGGCGATCAGGATCTTGTGATGGTCGCCGCAGAGGAGGAACCTGAATACAAGACCATACCACAAATGGAAAAAGCCATTTCAAAAATAAAGAAAGAAATGGAAAAAGCGGCAAGGGATCTTGATTTTATGGAAGCTGCCCGTTTACGGGATAACATGTTTTCGCTTCAGAAAAAATTAACGGAATTGAAAAATTAATCTGGACAATGAACAAGAAATTGTTTTTGCTCGATGCGATGGCACTGATCTTTCGCGCTTATTATGCATTGATCCGTGCGCCTCGTATCAGTTCAAAAGGGAAAAATACAAATGCCCAGTTTGGATTTACCAACACGCTGGTGGAACTTATAAACAACCAGAAGCCATCTCATATGGCGGTCTGTTTTGACACGGAAGCACCAACTGAGCGACATACTGATTTTACGGAGTATAAAGCAAACCGCCAGGAAGCACCGGAAGATTTGATCATTGCAATTCCGGATATTAAGAAAATTGTTCGCGCATTCAATATCCCGATTATCGAACTAGATGGTTACGAGGCCGACGACGTTATCGGCACTCTCAGCAAACAGGCTGCCGGCGCAGGTTATGAAGTGTTCATGGTAACCCCTGATAAAGATTACGGACAGCTTGTGAGTGAAAAAGTAAAAATCTATAAGCCAGGTTATCAGGGGGGCGTTGTCGAAATTATTGGACCTGATGAAGTATTGGAAAAATGGAATATCAAAAACATTGAGCAGGTAATTGATATCCTTGGTCTCATGGGTGATGCGGTTGATAATATTCCGGGAATTCCGGGCATCGGAGAAAAGACAGCCGCTAAATTGCTGGCAGAATACGACACACTTGAAAATATTTTGACGAATGCTGAGAAAATCAAAGGTGCTGTTGGTGAAAAGGTAAAATCAGGGAAAGATCTGGCCATCATGAGTAAAAAGCTGGCGACCATTATTACGGATGTACCCGTGCAATTTCACGAAGAAGATTTTAAATTGAAAGAATGGAACAGAGATGCACTTCGTGACATATTTATTGACCTCGAATTTAGAGCAGCGGCCAAAAGAATTCTGGGCGAAGAACTGCCAGGCGCCAACGGTCAGACGGCCGTACCTGAAGGAGTGCAGCAGGATCTTTTCGGAAACGCTGTTGCCACAGTCGAAAAGAATGAACCAGTTGAAGAAATTGAATCGGCACCTGTTCATGCAGAAAAAAATATTTCTAACACAAATCATTTGTACATCTGCGCAGATACGGCAGAAAAAAGAATATCCCTGATCACCCAGCTCCTGGGAGAGAAGGAAGTTTCTTTTGATACAGAAACAACAGGCATCGATGCAAACAATGCCGAGCTCGTAGGTTTGAGTTTTTCATGGAAACCCGGGGAGGCTTATTATATTCCCATTCCGGCAAACAGAGATGCGGCCATTGAAATACTTTCTGAATTTGATCCCCTTTTTGAAAATCCCGACAGGGTCTGGATCGGTCAGAACGTTAAATATGATTTGCTTGTATTAAAATGGTACGGCATCGGGGTCAAAGGAAAAATATTTGATACCATGCTCGCGCATTATGTCATTGACCCGGAAGGAAAAAGAGGCATGGATCTGCTGAGTGCCCAATACCTCGGCTATGAACCCGTACATATCGAGGAACTCATTGGAAAAAAAGGGAAGGGCCAGGGTAATATGCGGGATGTGGCCATTGACAAAATCACCGAATACGCAGCAGAAGATGCGGACATAACTTTACAATTAAGAAACACATTTCAACCGCTGCTCGATTCAAAAGTTGTAAGGAGAGTTTTTGAAGAAGTTGAAAATCCCCTGGTAAAGGTTTTGACAGATATGGAGTTTGAAGGAATCCGCGTAGATATGAATTTCCTCCAGGAATATTCGAAAACACTTGACAAAGAAGGGAAACAGGCGGAAGAAAATGTTTATCGTGAAGCAGGTGTACGTTTCAATCTCTCATCACCCAAACAATTGGGTGAGGTTTTATTTGATAAACTAAAACTTGACCCGAAGGCGAAGAAAACAAAAACGGGACAGTACGCTACCGGTGAAGATGTCCTCTTGAAACTGGCCCATCAGAATAAAATAGTAGATGATATTCTGGCTTATCGCGAACTCACCAAATTAAAATCGACCTATGTGGACGCGTTGCCAGCCATCATCAACAAAAAATCGGGTCGCGTACATACCAGTTATGCACAAGCGGTCGCTGTCACCGGCCGTTTGTCGAGCAACAATCCCAATCTGCAGAATATTCCCGTAAGGACTGAACGGGGTCGTGAAATTCGTAAGGCATTTATTCCCAGGGATGAAAACCACCTGCTTGTATCAGCCGACTATTCTCAAATCGAGTTACGAATCGTTGCTGCAATCAGTGGAGATCCGAATATGTGTCTTGCCTTCAAAGAAAAAAAAGATATTCATACTGCCACAGCAGCAAAGGTTTTTAATGTTGAAGAAAAAGATGTAACAAAGGAAATGCGCTACCGCGCCAAAAGTGTGAATTTTGGAATCATTTACGGACAGGGTGCATTTGGGCTCGCGGATAATCTGGGGATTACGAGAACGGAAGCAAAAGAAATAATTGACAATTATAAAAAGCAATTTGTCAATATTCAGAAATACATGGATGATACCATTCAGTTTGCCCGTGAAAACGGATATGTGCAGACACTGATGGGACGTAAGAGATGGTTACGCGATATAAACTCCGGCAATTTCACTGTTCGGGGATTTGCAGAACGGAATGCCATCAATTCTCCGATCCAGGGTACGGCAGCCGATATGATCAAGCTGGCCATGATCAAAATTCATGAGAATTTTAAAAAAAACAAGTTCAGATCAAAGATGTTATTGCAGGTGCATGACGAGTTGGTATTCGACGCGCATCGCGACGAAGTCGAAATTATAAAACCCATAATCATCGATTGTATGCAGACTGCCCTTCTTCTTCCCAACGGGGTTCCGGCAGAAGCTGAAATCGGTTCAGGGGTTAACTGGCTGGAAGCCCATTGATGGTTGAAAGTTGAGATTTGAAGGTTGAAAGCAGGCAGATACTGACTCGATTAACAGGATATTAATTCATCGACTTATACATTTTGAGCTTTATTAAGCGTTTATCCTTAGGCATTGTGCTTATAAAAAGCCTTGAGCTTTAAGCCTTAAGCTTTCCACTTAATTAACATTTCCTTTGAGCAAATTGAATAAACTTTAGGGTGCTATTTTGGTCTTACCCTCATAAAACAATCCTCATGTACTTTTCTACAAAGTTTCTGAACCGAAAACACTTTTATATGAACATGAAACTACTGAGCTTAAAATGTTTCCTGTTATCAGCCTGCCTGCTGGCTTTTGGCTTTACCAGGGCAGACGATACAAACTGGCCAAAAATCATCAATACGGCAAACGGAACACAGATTAAAGTGTATGAACCCGAGCCTGAATCTTTTATAGGAAATACGTTGATGTTCCGTTCAGCCATTTCAGTACTATCATCCGGTAGTAACGATCCGTTATTTGGAGCCTTTTGGGCAACAGCTAAAGTAGAAACTGACCGGGATAACCGGACAATGGTGATAAATACCCTGGATGTAACCTCCATCCGCATACCAGCCATTGAAGGCCAGGATACGATAGACTATATCGATAATGCGCTGGAGACACAGTTTCCCCAGTCAGCCGGACCTATTTCATTAGACGCCATAGTGGCTACTCTAAATCAAAATCAGCAGGAAACAAAAATTTCAAAGGGTATATCCAACAAACCACCCAAAGTGATGTTTGTTACACATCCGACCATGCTCGTCCTGATCGATGGCGAGCCAAAATTGCAGAATAATAAAGATCTTAAGCTGGATATGGTGGTAAACACACCATTTACCATTGTAAAATATACAGATGGAAGATTTTATTTGTATGGACAAAAACGCTGGTATGTATCAAATGCAGCAACCGGTCCCTATGAATATACGAATGGTCAGGTACCTCCACCAATACAATCGGTAGGTTCAATGATTGCCAGCAAACAACAGGCAAACAGTGGCGATAATGCAAGATCGTCTACTGACCCGTCGGTAGTACCAAATATTATTGTCAGTACAACGCCTGCTGAACTCATTCAATCCAATGGAGAGCCCAATTTTACGCCGATACAGGGAACGAATCTCCTCTATATGAGCAATTCAGACAATGATATATTTATGGATGAAAACTCGCAAGAGTATTTTGTGCTGATTTCCGGAAGATGGTTTCAAACAAAGAATCTGAATTCCGACAATTGGGTATATATCGCTGCGGATCAGCTCCCGTCTGATTTCGCAAAAATTCCTCCGGGATCTCCCAAAGACAACGTGTTGGCGAGCGTGGCAGGTACAGATGCTGCAAGAGATGCAGTGATGGATGCTGAAATTCCCCAAACTGCCAAGGTGGATCGTAATACGACCACAACAACTGTTACCTACGATGGAAGACCCAAGTTTACCGATATCGATGGAACCAATCTTCAATATGCGGTCAATACTTCTTCTACTGTTTTAAGAAACGGTGGTGATGAAAGATTTTATGTCGTTGATAACGGTGTTTGGTTCGTCTCTGATAATGCAACCGGACCATTTGTTGTAAGTACTGTCAGGCCAGTGGATGTTGATTTGATTCCGCCAAACTATCCGGTATATAATGCCAAATATGTGAACATATATGACGTGGATCCGAATTATGTATACTCCGGATATACACCCGGCTATCTGAACAGCTATGTTTATGGGCCAACAGTTGTTTATGGAACAGGGTATTACTATCAACCATGGTATGGTGCTTATTATTATCCCAGACCGTGGTCCTGGGGATTTAATTTCGGATATACACCTTATTTCGGATGGGGCTTCGGTTGGGGATATAGTGCAGGCTGGTTCAGTATAGGTTTTGGTTTTGGATATGGCTATGGATATGGCGGATACGGATATGGTGGATGCGGATGGTGGGGTCCTTCATTTTATCACCCCGCCTGCTGGGGTGGATGGCACGGAGGTCCAAGGCCTTATGGATTCTACGGAAATAATTTTTATGTGCATAATAATGTACACGTAAACTACGCCAACAATGTTTACAGAAACAGGGGAGGTGTATCCAGCCAGAGTTATTATCGCGCAGGTGGCATTGCCACAAGAACGGCTAATTATAACCGTCCTACTTTGAGTTCAACCAGACCCGGAGGAAATGGCAATCCAGGACCAAATAGTGCGAGACCCGGAACCAGCGGTAATTATAACAGACCTGGTACAAACGGGTCGGCAGCCGGACGACCAGCTACCGGATATAATTCATCTAACGGTGGACAAAGACCTTCTATATATTCCGATCGTCAGGGAAATGTTTATCAGCGTCAGCAGCCGAACAACAATTGGCAGCAGAGGCAAAACAGGACATGGTCGCCGGTTAATAATTCAAGATCCGAGGTACAAAACCTCAATGCCCAACAGATGAACCGGAGTCGTGGTGAACAGCGCGCACAAAACTTTCAGAGAATACCGTCCAGTCCCTCCTCTGGTGGATTTCATCCTTCCGGTGGCGGATCACATCCATCTTACGGCGGCGGTGGTGGATCACATCCATCTTCTGGCGGTGGTGGGTCACGCTCCTCTTCCGGTGGCGGAGGAGGTGGTGGTTCACGGTCAGGAGGTGGTGGCCATAGATAAAATCGTTAAATAATCAAAAAACAAAGGCCTGGTACTTCCAGGCCTTTTTCTTTCTTCCAAATCCGAAACCCTTACCCCTTTATAAAATTCCAGTTCCTTTACGCGTATTGATTCCTAAGATCCCTGATTTCATCATGGGAAGCCTTTAGTGTGGACTGCTGACCGGTAAGAAGCTCTCTTAAAAATGCAGGAAGACGATCCGTTTCCAGGGCTTTTTTATATGCTTTTTGTGCAGCATCTTCTCCTGCTTCACAATTGGACAGAACCGAATGTCTGTTCTCTCCTGAAAACACCGCTTTCACGTCCATCCATGCGCGGTAAATTTTACCCATTTCCGTAGTGCCCTTTTCCACATCTCCGTGAAGAACCTGGATTTCATGTGCCAGATCTGATTTTATTTTCTGGCTTTCTATTATCATTTGATCAAAGAGTGCTTTCAGGTCGTTGTCATCCTGCTTCAGCTCTTTAATAGCCCGCTCATATCCGGTAATGCGATCATTGTTAATCATTACCAGATCATTCAATACCTCTACAACTTCCTTAGACTTTTCCATAAAATAATTTTTAGTGTTTTGTAATGGCTGAAAAAACCATACCAGCGAGTCGATAATGATTCAGCGATGCTCTTTACTTTCTTAACCCGAAAGTGGTTATGACACGAGCAGGCAACACGCATCTTTAGTTCCCATTTTATGTTTAACTTGCCCCTCTTTAAAATTTAGCCATCTAATATGGAATATTCCAAAATTATTGCTATAACAGGGCTCCCGGGACTTTTTGAATTGATCAGTAGTAAATCAGACGGTGGTATTGTGCGTTCACTTGACGACAAAAGCACCAGGTTTGTGTCCAGCCGCGTTCACCAATTTTCACATCTCGAAAGTATCGAGGTTTATACGACCCGCCATAACGTAAATCTGGTTGATGTCTTGAAAGCCATGGAATCGAGCAAAGAAAAGTTGCCTGACGATAAAGATTCGTCTGCCCTGAAATCATATTTCGAGAAAGTATTTCCTGAGTTGGATTTCGACCGCGTTTATTCGAGCGATCTGAAAAAGATGGTAAAATGGTATTCGGTGCTTTCAAAAAACCAGGTTGAGATCAAATTGTCTGAACCTGCTGAAGAACCGGCAGAAGAGACAGCAGTAATAGCGGAAGAAAAACCCGCAAAAAAAGAAGCTCCCAACAAGACAGAAAAAAAACCGGTTGAGAGCAGGAAATCAGTAAAGAAAGCGACCGAAGCAAAAGCTGCGGAAGTAAAACCAGACAAAAAAACTTCAGATAAAAAGAAATCTGCTGAATCAAAACCAGCAAAAAAAGAAACCGTAAAAAAAGCCGCTCCGGCAGCAGGTAAAAAATCAGCCGAAAAGGCCCCCGCAAAAAAATCAACAGCTAAAAAGAAATAATCGTTTAGTCAATTAAGTATACTGTTAATCCCCCCAAAAAACTTTAAAATAAAATGAAATCCCTATCTGCAAATATTGAAAAACCTGTCCGTGTTTTTCTGCCGGAAAATTTTGTTATCAGTGACTGGAATTCGATCTCTTCATATTTTGAAGATCTTTCCCAGCGTACACTGGAAACTCCGGCCGACATGGAGAAATGGCTGAAAGATATGAGTGAGCTGGAATCTGTTATCAGTGAAGATGTTTCCTGGCGCCATATACGTATGACCTGTAACACAGAAGATAAAAAGCTACAGGATCATTTTACCTATTTCATGATGGAGGTTCAGCCAAAGATTCAACCTTATGCGGACCTTTTAAATAGAAAGCTGATCAATTCCCCCCTGACCGCTTTCCTGGACAAGCAAAAATATTTTACCTATCTGCGTTCAGTAAGAAAGAGTATTGATCTCTTTCGGGAAGAAAATATACCGATTCAATCAGAACTCAGTGTGTTGGGCCAACAATACGGAACCATTTCGGGAAAAATGACCGTTTCAGTAAAGGGTCAGGAATATACGCTGCAGCAGGCCATGAAATTTCTGGAAAATCCAGACCGCACCTTACGTGAGGAAGTATATCGCAAAGTGCAGGAGCGTCGACTGCAGGATAAAGATGCGTTGAATAATTTATTTACTGAACTTATTAAGCGTCGCGATCAAATTGCGCGCAATGCCGGCTTCGCCAATTTCAGGGATTACAAGTTTGTTGAAATGGGACGGTTTGACTATACAAAAGAAGACTGTTACCGTTTTCACGATTCTGTGAAACAGCATATACTGCCCCTGGTAGAAATTATCAATCAGTATCAGCAGCGTAAACTGGATCTGGATGTTTTAAGACCCTGGGATATGGATGCCGAACCTGCGAATCAGCAACCGCTGAATCCTTTTAAAACCGGTGATGAACTTTTGGAAAAAACGGTAAAATGTTTTAGTGATCTCAGACCTTTCTTTGCGGACTGCCTTCGGACGATGAAAAATATGAATCGCTTTGATCTGGAAAGCAGGGTCGGAAAGGCACCAGGCGGTTATAATTGCCCACTGGCAGAAACAGGTGCCCCCTTTATTTTCATGAATGCAGCCGGACAGATGCACGATGTCACAACCATGGTTCATGAAGGAGGCCATGCCATACATTCATTTCTTTCGCATCACCTTGAACTAAGCGCCTTTAAGGAATATCCGATGGAAATAGCAGAAGTTGCCAGTATGGCAATGGAACTTTTCAGCATGGAAAACTGGAAAATTTATTTTCAAAATCCTGAAGACCTGCGCAGGGCAAAGATTCAACAACTGGAAAGGGTAATTACTATTTTCCCCTGGATAGCAACCATCGATAAGTTTCAACATTGGGTTTACGAAAACCCAAATCATGATTTAGAACAGCGTACTGAAAACTGGTTCCGGATATACAATGAATTTAATTCAAAATCCGTCGACTGGAGTGGCCTTGAAAAATATCAAAAAAATATCTGGCAGAAGCAACTCCACCT
>DASXNJ010000124.1:0-4487 GCA_036495145.1 Puia sp. | reverse complement strand
CCCAGTATGTCTGCATTGTACTTACCGAAATAATGAAGCATCTCGTTATATAATGACATCTGGTCTCCGCAAACGGGACTCCAGTCAGCAGGATAAAACGTGAGAATTACATTTTTACCTTTCAGTTCACTGAGCGAAAATTTTTGATCGGGCGTCGCATGCAGTTTAAAATCCGGCGCGACAGTATTGACATCCAGCATCTGTAAATTATTTGCGTTTCAAACCGCAAAGTTAATTTATAGCATCATACCACAATAAATTTCTATTTTTCCCTGCCGGATACTTTTATTGGCCGGTTCAATGATATCATGCTTATTCTACTGATTTTACTATTGATCAGTTTTCGGAATGGACGCTCAATATATTGATATGATAATGCGGAAATCCCGATCAATACGGCAAGGAAAAGAAGACAGCAAAGAGCGGCCTGCCAGTAAGGAAGGTGAAGTGAATAAACTCCGTTCCAGGTAATTCCCAGATGGGGTAATGATACAATGACGAAAATCATGAGTGGAAACTGCATCAGGTAAACCGAATATGAAATATCACCCAGCCATTGCAAAAAACGATTGTTGAAAATTCTTTTTACACGGCCCGTATTGTATGCGGCACTTAACACCAATAATAGAAATACAGGTATGAAGGCCAGGTCGGTAACCCCATAATGAAGACACGCGAAAAGCAGGACAAAAAGAATTACCAGAATGGTGTCGCCCTTTAAGAAGTAAAACATTTTTTTGAGATACAGCTGGTAAATCATTCCGCCCGCTAAAAAGCCTGCAATACCGCGCAGGTAACCGTAATCAAACGTTTGATCCAGGTTGTAACGGCCGGTGGTTCCGTTTTCCTTACTGAATTTGAATGCTAAAAGCCAGTAAATGAAAATGATCAGGGCGGAAACAACGATGGGTGTGATGTTTTTATACCGATATATCAGAAATGCAAAAATGGGAAAGATGATATATGCCACAAATTCAGCGCTGATACTCCATGCCGGAACATTCCAGGTGTAAATAGAATGTAATCCGAACGACTGAAGCATGAACACATGAGTGGGGATTGCATGTAGATTAAAAAGCTCATTCCATTTGAATTGCTGGCTGACTACCAGGATCACGGTAAGAATAAGGGTAAATATATGCAAGGGGTAAACCCTTGCGAGCCTGGCGCGAATGTATTTATTGAAGGTTGCTTTCTGAATCTCATGTTTGAAGAATTCTCCGTACACATGATAGATGATAAACCCGCTCATAATAAAAAACAGGTCCACCATCAGGTAACATTTGCTGAATAATTTACTGGTTTCACGCGGAAGAAATAGCACCAACACGATTTCAAAGTGAAAAATAACCACCAATATCGCCGCGATCCCCCGTATGGGAGTAAGATTGGTTAAAAAATGGTCCTTCCGGGATTGAGATTCATCCTTGTCTGACTGGCCGGAATCTAACCGGCCTTTTATTGCGAGCATGCCCTTTATTTTAGGGCACAAAATTATCGCCGTATGAAAGATATGACTTGACTGTCAGGTTCAGATTCGTTACTGAAAAGTCCAGGACTCATTATTATTTTTTGATTTCCTTTGATCCGTTTGTCCTGACATTGGAATGTGTCTGAAGAAGCTTGTTTACGTTTTGTTTGAATAAACGGCCAATGGGTAAACTCTTGCTTCCTATGTAGATGATATCTGCGTTATAGGATTCAATTCTGTTTATAGAAACGATGAAAGAGCGGTGGATACGGATAAAACCATCCCTGGGCAGGGTTTCTTCCAGCGATGAGATCAGGTGTTTTGTAATAATGGTCTTTGTATTGGTAATAATCTTTATATAATCGCTGAATCCTTCGATATATTGAATATCATTCAGCAGGACTTTTACCATTTTCCGGTCTACCCGGAAATATAAACAGGAAGGGGAAGATTCCGATATGGCATCATTTAAATGATTGACTGATTCAGGAGCATTGAAATTCGTCTGAAGGACTTTATTGACAGCTTTTAAAAAACGTTCGAAGGAGATCGGTTTTAGCAGATAATCTACCGCATCCAGTTCAAATCCTTCAATGGCATATTTTCTGAAAGCCGTTGTGAAAATGATTTTTGGTGCTTTTTTCAAAGTGCGTATAAAATCCGTCCCCATGATCTGCGGCATCTGGATATCCAGAAAAATGAGATCCACCGGAAACTTCTGTAGTAGCTGGAGTGCCTGGACGGCATTTTCACAGCTGCCCGCCAACTCCAGACTTTCGACCGAGCCAATATATTTCTTTAATATAGATAGTGCCAGGGGTTCGTCGTCTACTGCCAGGCAAACAATTTTTTTATTATGCATATGCGGGGATGTTTTTGTTTGTTAATATGGATTCTTCTTTTTGATCCGGTTTTAGTTTTCCCAGATAAATTTTCATGTGGACCGTGAAAATTTCATTGATCGAATCGAATTGGATCTGATGTTTGTCCGGATAAAGAATTTGTAATCTTTTTCTTACATTCTTCAAACCGATTTTTACGCGTCCTTCATCGGTTTCCAGAAATGGATAAATATTGTTGCTTAAGGTGAACTCCAGCCATTCATGACGGGTGGAAATAGAAAGTTGGATTTTGGCTTTGTCCATCGTTTTGCTGGCTCCATGTTTAAAACTATTCTCAACAAAGGGTATCATCAGCAGGGGTGCGATGTACAGGTCGCTTTCAGAGTCGTGATGGATGTCGACTGTCATTTCCAGTCTGTCCCCATATCTTATTTTTTCAAGTCCGATATAATCCAGAAGCATTTTTATTTCGTTTCCTAAGGGCACGATGGATCTGTTTCCCTCATTGGTCATATATAATATCATCCCCGATAGTTCATTCAGGACCGTAATCGCTTTTGGTGAATCATCAAGCATCAGCGAATAAATATTATTGAGTGTATTAAACAGAAAATGGGGGTGTACCTGGGCCTTTAAAAGCTGTAGTTCAGCCTGTGAGTTTTGGTAGATCAGAATTCCATTTTCGCGTTCTTTTTTATACCAGCTTTTATAATATTTGACCGCGAGAATCAGACTCAGTGAAACAAAAGTACCGGTACAATGAATATTGCTGTATATGGAGAAATATTCGGTTTGAAATAGAGTTAGGGGCTTGACATTTGGGATATCAAAAAAAATCGGCGAACTGCGATCGGACCATATGTACAGGTAATCATAATAGGTAACCCAATATATCGCTATTACAAATATCCCCGTTACGATGGCAAATTCTCTAAACTTTCTTTTTTGAAAGAAGGCAGGCATGATCAGGTAAATAAACGGATAACAAAAAAGCATTTGCAATAAAACCCGGTTTGCCGAAACACCCAACTGATAAATGATAAAATGGTTCATGCCGATTTCATCCGGACTTTGGTTTCTTAGCTGGGTGCATGATAAATATAAAAACCAGCAGAGCCAGAATGCCAGGTGCCTGCTCCATCGGGCGTTTCGCTGATCAGAAAATATAAAATCATGCTTCGTCATATGAACACGGGCGTTTCGGTTGGTCTCCTGGTTGCAGATGAATATCCATTCAGTTTTAAAATCATCATCAGATAGGTGGTTCCATTTTCTGAAAAAAGGTCCAGGTTATTGTTTCCCTCGTACAATAATTCTATTCTTCTGATTGAACTCTCCAGCTTCATATCAAAAGCATCTTTTTGCAGTCCGGTCTCCTTGTTTCTCACGCATTCCAACTGAAAATGCAGTTCCGGGCCGGCTGTTTTGATATTCATCTTCAGGAGAATAATCTGATTTTCGTCTTTATCCAGCGTGCCAAGGCAATTTTCCATCAGGGAAAGAAATAAAAGTGGGGAGATGGATAAATCGCCGCCCTCCAGTTGTTGCTGATATTGAACTTTTAATGCCTTGGGATAGAAGGTTTTTTTCAGTATCAGAAAACTTTTCACAATTTCCAGCTCTTTTTCAAGTGGCACTCTTTCTTTTTCGCTTTCATATAAAACATAACTCAATAATTCGGACAACTTCATGAGTGTGGAAGGAGCATCGGCCGACTGATTGCGAATGAGAAATAAAATATGTTGCAATGCATCGTATAGAAATCGTGGCTGGAACCTTGTTTTTAGCAATTGAAGCTCTGTATTGATTTTTTCCCTCAGTAACAATTCATTTGCTTTTTGTTCCAGGTGGAAATCCTTGAACAATTTGATGATGCAGACGATGACAGTGGAGGTCAGTGGAAACCCAATACCATAGCGGACAGGCAGGAACCATCGGAAACTCACGGGCAGGGATTGATAGGGGACGTGCCGGGTTAAATAGGCGAATAGAATGGTAATTCCGAAAGCCAGTGTAAAATAGAGAATTGTCAACGCGCACAGAACAAGAAAAAACGTAAAATATTTCCCGCGATATATAAAACGGGGCAATAAAATCCGGAGGGCGATATTTACGGCAAGAATATTTACGGGGAAATAGATCATTAACTGGAGCGAATTCAGGTAAGTTTTTTT
>DASXNJ010000123.1:0-11135 GCA_036495145.1 Puia sp. | reverse complement strand
GAGAAATTAAACAAACCGTATAATCTCTGATCCTGTAGTCTCCGCATAAAGGATGCGACGTGACTGCTCTGTGGAGTGAGCCAGGTTAAATTACTGTGGTCCGCCAGTGCCGGCAACTTCCTTCGTATTTGTAATAGTTTTTTCGTTCCGGAAAAAATTCTCTCTTCGGTCGTGCCCTTTATGTCTATTTGCTTTATTCTGTCCCAGTCCATAACGGCCCGGTGCATCCACCGGTTATCATAACTTTTCCCGGGATCTTCCAAATAGGAATAATCATTCGTATATCCCAACTCATCACCATAAAATAGCATGGGCATTCCTCCGATATAAAAACTCATGGCCTGCATTATCAGAATTTTATTGACCGACTGTGTAATACCAGATTCATCATTCTGACTCAAAGACATTTCAAGTCCGCAAAGTGATGCCAGTGTACCGCTGATGCGGGCGTCGCCTGTTTTCGGATTGGAAGAAAATAATGCGCCTGTTGCGGAGGAGCCGGGAAAAATACCGGCATAATAATCCTTTAGAAAACTTCTGTGTCCGAAGGCATTCCATCCTGGTTCTTCAATCATATAGTCCTCGTAACCCAAACCGATATCGTCGTGGCTCCTGGTATAAGTAATCCAGGAAGTACCAAAAGGTTTTTGCAATAACACCCGTTGGGCGGCCATCATGACGCGAACATCACCCGTGGCCAGCGCATCCCATTGCAATGCCATTTGCGTCGCATTGTAGGCAAAGTCACATTCCTCTGCTGCATGAGTTCCGGTACCAAAATATTTCATGATCTCTTTGGGGGCCACAATGGCTTCACCCAACAAGGCCATGCCCGGCGTTGCGATTTGCACACATTGTTTTATCAGCTGCAGCAGGGTGTGCGCCTGAGGCAAATTCTGACAGGTGGTCCCCGGCTGTTTCCATATAAAGGCCGGTGCGTCTATGCGTAGCAGATCGATACCCAGATTTGCATAAAAAAATATATTATCCAGCATATCCACAAATACAACCGGATTACCATAATTCAGATCCCATTGATAGTTGTGAAAGACAGTCATAACCCATTTATCACATTCCGGGACGTATGTAAAATTTCCGGGAGCCGATTCGGGAAATATTTCAGGCATCGAGCGATCGTATAAATCCGGGATGGTTCTGTCATCAAAAAAATAGAAATAGTCCTGATAGTATTTATTACCGTCCCTGGCTTTCTTCGCCCATTCATGTTGCCGGGATGTGTGATTAAGCACGATATCCATCATCAGGTACATATCATTCCTGCGCATTAATTCCTGCACGAGATGCAGGTCGTATAATGTTCCGAAACGATCTGCTATTTTCCTGAAATTACTTACGGCATATCCCCCATCGCTTTCATCTTCCGGACTTTCAAAAACGGGCATCAGGTGAAGAAAATTAATGCCCAGTTTTTTTAAATAATCCAGTTTCGTTGTCAGGTTTGCCAAATCACCGCAAAAACGGTCAACATACAAACTCATACCGGCCAGTTCATTAGAAAGAAACCAATGACCTGCTTCTGATTTATGATCATCTCTTTCTCTCAACACAGTGCGTCTTCCTTTATAAGCTTTTATGATGGTTTGTATCAGTTGATTAAAGATCTCTGTACTCTTTGGATGATTTTGATATAAAGAATTATACAGGGATAATACATTTGATGCATTTGCCAGAAACCTGGAGTAAAATAAATTATCCGCTCCCGCGAAATCTGTTTCGTTTTTCAAAACGTCGTTGATTTGCCTGTGGATTGTGTAACTGTACATGCGATATATTATTTAAACTCAATCGTATCTGTCAATGTCCAACGGGCAGGGGGATTTCCATTTCAGGATCTGCCTTAACGGATTTTATTAGCAGCGTTGCTGACGCGGCAATAAACAGAAACACACCGGCAAATGAAATGGCTTTACCCGGATCATTATTTAAAATGTGTTTCAACACAAATCCGAATGTCAGGTTTTGCAAAATCATCGGAATAACAATCATCATATTGATAATGCCCATATATACACCATATCTTTCTTTGGGAATATGACCGACTACCATCAGGTAGGGAACGCCCATCATACTGGCCCACGCAATTCCGAATCCGGTCATGGGTGCGAACAAAAGGTATTTATTTTCAATATGCGGAAAAATTACGAGCCCTGTACCCGCCAAAAGGAGGCAGACAAAATGAACCATCTTCGGACTATATTTCCGGGCCAGCCCGACGAGCGCAAAGGCTGATAAAAAAGTCACCACATTATACCACCCGTTTACGAGGCCCGTCCAGCCCACCGCCTCTTCATACAAATCCCTGTTTTGATTGGGGGATGTTTTCCAGACAGACTGGGCAATGCTTTTCGAAGCGTTCTGCCAGTAACAAAAAAGTGCATACCACTGGAACAAATAAACAAGTGCCAGTTTCCACATAACGGCCGGCATGAATTTTAATGCGTGTAGAATTTCCCTGAAAGGCTCTGCAAATCCTCCTTTTGCAGCTTTTAGTTTCGCGAGTTCTTCCGGGGTAGGCGGAATTTCCGGTGTTTTATAAATGGACCACCCGACTGAACTGATAGAACATATAGAACCCAGGAAAAAAGATGCAAATACCCAATAAGGGATTCGTCCGTGTTCTCCGTGAATATGCTTTTGAAATATAAAAAGGGAAACATTCGCCAGCGTAATTCCAAGGCCGGTAAAAAAACTCTGTGTCAGAAATCCGGTCGGTTGCTGACTGGCGGGCAATTTATCCGCAATCAATGCCCGGTATGGCTCCATAGCTGTATTATTGGCTGCATCCAGGATCCATAAAAGGCCTACGGCCATCCACAATGTGCTGCTGAACGGATAGAGAAATAAACAAAGGCTACAGAAAAAAGCGCCGACAAAAAAATACGGTTTTCTCCGTCCAAAGCGGGGATGCCAGGTTTTGTCGCTCAGTGTCCCGATGAGCGGTTGTATCAATAATCCGGTTACAGGACCGGCAAGATTCAATAATGGTAACTGGTCGGGTGTGGCGCCTAAAAAATCATAAATAGGATTGACAGCACTTTGCTGAAGACCGAAACTATACTGAATTCCGAAAAACCCGACATTCATATTGATAATCTGTCCGAAAGTCAGCCGGGGCTTAAATGTCATGAGCAATCGTTATTATCCAGTGAAGATAAATTAAAAGGCGTTCCCCCGACCCGAATTTGAATACCTGGTAGTTTAGTTAACGATCTTATATTGATTCGGGCTATTTCACGGCGTTTTTTTAAATTGTAAAAAAAGAATTATGAAATACAAATTGGACAAACCTGTTCATGCTATTATAGGAACCGAAAAATATCAATGCAGCATAGAATGGCGAAACGGAAAATTCATTTCGGACGAGCCGTTATCCAGTGGCGGAAAAGATACGGGACCAGATCCCTTTACTTTACTCATGTCTTCTGTAGCTTCCTGTGTTCTGACTACTTTACGAATGTATATTGATCGTAAAAACTGGGATATTTCATCACTTACAGTGAATGTGAACATGTATCAGGAGACTGTCAATAACATAACAACTACGATCATTGACAGGGACCTTATTTTGGAAGAAAATATACCGGATGAACAGAAAACAAAACTGCAGGAAATAGCCAAGCACTGTCCAATTTCCAAAATACTTGAAGGCGATATTAAGATCCGGACTTTCGTATTCAAGTCAGGTGAATCCAAGACCATCAAATACGGCAATGAAGATATCACTGTTTTATGGAGACCGGAATTCTGCCAGCATTCCACCAGATGCTGGAAACAACTGCCGGAAGTTTTCAAACCATCCGTAAAGAAATGGATTGATCCAAATGGAGCACCTGCAGAAATAATTCAGAAACAAATAGACTGTTGCCCTTCCGGTGCATTGGAATTTATACGCAATTTTGTGCACGATCATTCTTTCCCGCCTAAAAAGTAAAATCATTATTTCCTTCTTTGAGAGGATAATCATGCTGATTCCAAATTAAATGTCCGGATGTTCGAACGGGCAAACTGATATGAATTTTCCAATTGCCATTATCCCATTGATAACCTGCAAATATTTTCCCTTTGGGATGAGGAATTTCACCACTGATATTTTTTAACTGTCCCAGTCGGGGTTCAATTTTTATTCTTTCAAACCCGGGCGCCTCACTGTCTATTCCAAGCAAAGTTCTGAAAAATTCAATATTCGGGCTTGCGCCCCACGCGTGACAATCAGACCGGGCATTGTTGATATCAGATATTTCAGCCCAGGTTGTCATGCCCATTTTGATATTCTCCCGCCATTGATTCAACCAATTCAGATAATCGTTTCCGAGTCCTGCTTTTACAAGTGCCTGATGCAGGTAAAATTTGAAATAGATGGAAGCCGGAGCTAACGTGCTATCTGTCAGAATACGTTTTGCAATGACACCCGAGTTCTGATCCTCAATAACACCTGTTATGATAGCCAGGGCATTGGCATGCTGTGAATAAAAATCTTTTTCAGATCTGTCAGCAATCAGATTTCTGTCACTGCTCCAATATTTTTCACGGATGGTTTTTATCAATTGACCGGCATATTGTTTATATAATAAAACGTATGACGACAAACCGTATTTGGATTCCAGGTCAGCCGCCAGCTGATAAGCCCAAAGCAATTGTAAATCCAATAATGCCGAATTTCCATCGTTTCCAATGGGTCCGACACCGGAATGCCATCCCTTTGTGTCAACCCAATCGGTAAACATCCAATAGGGAACGGATTTTAGTGAACCATCCTCCTGCTGATATCTTTTAAAATATTGCAGTATCTGTCTTTCCCCGGCGAGTTTAGACTTTATAAAATTGCTGTCTCTGCCGTACATCATATAATCGTGCATCATTCCGATATACCAGAATGAAAAAGTAGGGATGTATTGAGGTGTGTATGAAGGGTGACGGCTGAGTGTGACACCCTCCGGCCTCCTGGATTCATCCATCTGATTCATCGCATTACGCAGCAGTCTTTCATCGCCACTATTATAAAGTGAAATCAATGCCTGAATCCTCGCATCTCCGATATATTGAAGTTGTTCATAATAGGGACAATCCATATAAGTTTCCATCGCACACAGACGGGCAGTCCGCCATCCGATTTCAAATATTTTACTGAGTTCCGGATTGTCTGATGACAGCTTTGCATTTAACTGAAACGGATAACCAGTAAATGTTCCGAAAACATCTTCTATCACCAATGGATCCGATTGGGTCTTAATTTTTATTTGTAAGTATCGGTAGGTTCTGAAACTTAGCGGTGTAAAATCCTGTGCTTTGCTGCCATTAGAAATTATGCTGTCCTTTCTTCCGAGAAATTCCTTGCCCTCCGTTACATTCCGGTTTCCCTTGGACGGATATTTTGAAAACATGGCTTCTGCATAGCTCAATGAAATAGTTCCCTGACTACCTCCGCTAAAAATAATTTCCGGATAAGCGTTTGTTAAAAAGCCCTGATCAAGTATGATCGTTGTATTGGAATGGGCGGGAATTTCAAATACTTTTTTTTCTGCAGGAAATTGGGCGGGTATTTGAACAGACTCCGACATCGTCAATCTTGTGAATCGCTGATTTGTCAGCTCCATGGGTGGTATAACAGAAGGAATCAGTAACCAACCGCTTACCGTTCCATATCCGCCAATCAGATTTTTTGGAATTCCAGGCATAATCAACCAGGCATTTTTCCAATGACTATCCGGAAAATCCAATTTTCTCCAGGCAGATAAATACTGATTCATATCCAATAATTCGCCGGGGCCCGCCACATAATAAGTTGGAATATCAAATCTGATCGGCCCGTAAGAAGGATCACGGATACATTTCCAGCTACTATCGGTATAAATTTTTATTTCATTTCGGTTATCTCCCTGCAAAATGAAGGCTGTACGAAGTGATATTTGTCCCTCAGCTCTCCATTCCCCATCATTCCAAACCTGGGCGGCGATGATATTTTTGCCTGAGTGAAGAAATGGGGCAATATCGAGCGTGGTAAAATTCCAGTGGTCCAGATCACCCCGCGCCGGCCCCAGTGAAACCTGCGTTTCATTCACAAATAATTTATACCTGTTATCGGCTGATATATGTATGACGAAAGAATCCGGCTTTTTACCCAGATCCAATATTTTCCTGAACAGATAAACACCGTATCCGGAAGGAGTTTCCCCCGGGACCGATATCCAGGAAGCCTGCCATTGATTCACCAACAGAGAGGGGTCAACAGATTGTGCAAACCCAATATCAATCGATAAGTTGGCAGACACAAGAATCATGATCAATCTCAGAATGGATTTCCGGAATGACCCGTTCGGGCATATTATTAAACGAGGCATATTTTTTCGATCGTTTAAAAATAAACCAAAATCTAATACTCTCCTCCGGGTTTCCTTTTATTCAGCGCTTTGTCGGCGGAGGCCGGCAGAGAAACCGGCGGTTCTTCGAAAATAATATCCTCATTCAGAGAATATATAAATGCGAGCAGATCTTTCTTTTCACTACTGGTCAAATGCAAAGAATCGCGGGATAATGTCTGATTATCAACTGTCATCTTCTTTCCCTGTCCCCCTCCTGCGTCATAGAAGTCAATCACTTCCTCCAATGATTTAAAAACACCGTTATGCATATAAGGTTTTGTGTATTCGGCATTCCGAATCGATCCCGTGCGGAATGCATGTAGCGTCTCTGGCGCCTTGTTGATCATATATCTTCCCTTATCGGAACTCAGATCCTTAAAGCTGGTATCACCGGGTGTTCCCAGTACTTCAAATTCCGATCCTATATAAGGAGGCTTTACGCCATTAAAATTGGGAACAAAATGACATGTCGCACATTTTGCACGACTCATGAATAAATTGAAACCTCTCTTTGCTTCATCAGACACCGGTCCCCGGTTATTCATTGCATTGTCAAATGGCGAGTAAAACCGGCTGTAGCTTCCATCATAATAAGTGATGGCGGAAACAATATGATTCATCGTGATGTCTTTTTCTTCCGGTGTCAGTTTCAGAAAAGATTTAAACGCATCTTTATATTCCCTGCAGCTAAGTACCTTTTTTATTAATTCTTTTTCATTGCTGTTCATTTCAATCGGGTTGGTAATTACATCTTTACCCTGGGCCTGAAGAGAAATATGTTTACCATCCAGCATCAGCAAATGATTGTAAACCGAATTAATCAAAGTAGGCGTATTTCTGGGCAGGTGATGTTGCCTGTCGAACTGAAGAGCCGTTCCGAAAGTTGTGTCTGTAAAATATTCCGTTGGCTTATGACAGGAAGCACAGCTGCGCATATTATTCCCCGATAAAATCGGATCATAAAAAAGCAATTTGCCGATATACCTTATTTCCTGAAGCGTTTTTTCATCTTCCACCATAGAATATACGCCCTTCGTACTCTGAGAAGCATACAAGGATTTATCAAAAATGGATTGAATATTATTATTTAGCGTGAAATCGTTATAATTAATCGATCGGACATTGTAATCATTGATAAACTTCTGATTCATCGCAAATAAAGGATTTACATAGTCTCTTAAAAAATCGAAATGGTTGAACGCGCTAAATCCGGTTCCCTGTGTTTTTACAAACAGGATGGTTTTTTCAAATTTGTCGAGATACCCGCTGCTTAACGGTGTTTCCGGAAAGCTTTGATTAAAACTGATATATATTTCTTTAGTCCCGATAAGCATCGAAAGCAATTCCGGAATCACCTGATTCGTGTCAGGGCATTCAAATCCGGTTGTATAGATAGATGCCAGATTCAATAAGAACAACCTGTTGGCCAGGAAAAAATGGCTGTAAGAATTCAGCTGACCTGTAATAGAATCCGCTTCAAAAGTTTTTATTGCTTCTTCACTTTTTTTAACCAATTGTATTAAAGAATCTTTTATCAGGGGTGCTTGTTCCAACGACAATTCGACCAACGACAATCCGGCTCCTTCCCTACGGTAAGGAGGTTCAAATTTCTCGAATACTTCGTTCTCCCACTCAACCGGCAAAGGGCCATTCATTTTGCGGTATGCGTTTGGCTCAAAATAGCGCAGCCAGAAATCGACATTTTTTAATTTCAGCCGCGCAACTTCAATATTTCTGCGAAGTGCTCTTATATTTTCTTCGGAGGACAGATCGCAATTTTGAATGGCGTTTTCCAAAACGACCTGCTGTTGTTTGAATTCGAGGAGTGAACTGTTGTAAAGTTTGTTGTATGATTTATTAGTACTTCTGTTAAATGAAAGACAAAAAATTGTGAAGATTAAAAAAAGAATGATCGAACAGGCTTTCATTATTCAGCAGAATTAAGATACTTGATTTCATGGGTACCCGCCACGAAACGGACATACAAAGATAAAACATCTTCCAGCAATCTGAATTCTGTCTTCATAGAGTCACTCCTATTTTCATTTAATATATATGAGTAACCGGATAACTACTAAATTTATTGTTAATGAATCACTGCTTTCTGAATGAAAATTGCGAATATTTGAAAGAATTGCCCTATTTTGGACTGTTGTTCGTTCTTCTGTTCGTATGACTTTAACTCCACTCCAATAAAAATTTTAAGCGGAATATCCGGATGACAAAGAATTCATGCCTGAAACGGGTTTTAACTTCTTCTCCCTTAATTGATTAATATTGCTACATATGTCATCTGGTCAGATTGTAATTTGATTGTAAACTGCGCATGAAAAGACGAACTTTTATATATACAGGTACAGGTATAGTTGTTGCAACAGGGTTGGGTGTTGGTGCTTTCCTCCTGCGAAACCCGGAATCGAAATGGAAGATTCAACCGTTCCATTACCCCTTTATTCTGTCTGATTTTTTGAATGAAGAATTCCTACGTGCCATTGGCAACAACTATCTGGTCGTAAGACCCGACGAGAATTCCAAAGAAAAGTTATTTAGTGAAATAACCAGTGGATTGCCAAAAACTCAAAACAATACGAATGATCCGGATGAACAGGCAATAAAAATTGAAAAGAAAGTCGAAATGGATTTCAAGTCCGAAAGGATGGTATTAATAAACGGATGGGTAATATCTGAAACCGAAGCCCGCCAATGTGCGCTTTTATTCCTGTCGTAAAAATCTAAGTTGAAATAATGCATACCGATGCCAGAAATCTTGACAACGGAACAACGCTAACTGGTGATATTTGCATCATCGGTGCAGGTGCGGCAGGGATCAGCATAGCCCTGGAATTTATGAATTCCAATTATGACGTTGTTCTTTTGGAAGGAGGCGGATTTGAATACGAAGACAGAATTCAGGAATTATATGACGGGAAGACCACGGGACAGCCATATTACCCGATGAAATCATCCGAGTTGCATTATTTTGGTGGCACTACTGGTCACTGGGGCGGAATGTGCGCAGTTTTTGATCCAATCACATTTCAAAAAAGAGACTGGGTTAATGATAGTGGATGGCCAATCAATCAGGACACTTTACTCCCTTATTATAAGAGAGCGGCTTCTAATGTCGACATAGATAGTAACAATTTCGATCTCGAATTCTGGCTAAAACAGGATCCTGATTTTATTCCTTTGCCATTCGATGAACAAGTTGTTTGGAATAAAATCTGGAAATTCAGCAAACCGACCCGGTTCGGCATAAAATATCGCGAACAGATTGTAAATGCAAAAAACATTCATCTTTATACGTACGCAAACGTGGTGGACATTACCTGTACTGAAAATTTACAAAATGTAAAAACGGTAACCATAAAGAATTATGCCGGCAAGACGCTTACTGCCAAAGCCAAATATTTCATTTTAGCCTGCGCAGGCATACAGAATCCACGAATCCTCCTGGCGGCTAATAAACAGGCAAACAAGGGCCTTGGCAATGAACATGATTTAGTAGGCAGGTTTTTCATGGAAAATGCTGAATTTAAATCTGCAGAACTTTGGCTGAATCAAAAGAGCGAGTTGAATCTCTATATGAATCTTCAACCAAGAGTACGGGCTGAACTTGCAATTATGCCTGAAAAACAAGCAGCGTTTAAAATTTTGAATGGTATGGTTTCATTTACACCGTTGGATTATGCCAAACAAATGCCTTCATATATTCAGCTCTGGAATACATCGGATCCCAGGATTAATGAAGAACAAACCCGTAAGGCTATGTATAAAACAGCCGGAAGCCGGATTCATCGTTTATTCGAAAAATTCAAATCAACTGAAAGTAAGAAAAAGCATCAGGCGTTTCAAATGACCCTGCGTCTTGAGCAGTCTCCGAATCCATTGTCCCGGGTAACGCTGGGAAATCAAAAAGATGAATTGGGAGTGCCACAGGCAAATTTAAATTGGGCCTTTACGCCGCTGGAAAAAAAGAGCCTTCGAAAAATCTACGAAATAATTGGTCAGCAGGCAGGAGAAGCCGGTATTGGCAGAGTAAGACTAATGGAGGAATTATGGGATCCATCCGACGAAACGCTTCCAGTCACAACTAGTGGAGGATGGCACCATATGGGAACGACCCGAATGAGTGATGATCCCAAAAAGGGCGTGGTTGATGCTGATTGCAAGCTTCATGGAATGCAAAACTTATTTATTGCCGGATCATCCTGTTTCACCACTGGCTCAGCAGTTAATCCCACTTTTACCATCGTTGCACTATCCATCAGACTGGCAGATCATGTCAAACATTTATTAAGCATCTCCAACAATATTTGATTTCATCATCATACACATAAAAATAAAAATGACCCTTTTTATCGGGTCATTTTTATTTTGTCCAAAACACCTATAAACTAACTTTTAATAAACTTGGTTACCATCGTTTTCTGGTTGCCAATTGTAATCTGTACAGTATACATGCCTGAGGCAAGGGAGCTGATGTTTAATGTCTTAGTTACGACATCACCCGTTTTTACTGTTTGAGCTACCAGCACCTGGCGTCCATTCATATCGTATACAGTTATTTTAACAGTACCTGTAACCTGGCTGGTTATCTTTACCGTGGTAACATCATGCGCCGGATTCGGATAAACTATAAATGTTTCTGTCGTTACAAAGTCCTGAGACAGTACACTCTGAGTTGTTTCAACCTGTTTAACTACCAATTGCATCGTTGCTGTTGAAGTAAGGCCGGCGTTATCGGTAACTGTT
>DASXNJ010000122.1:0-3573 GCA_036495145.1 Puia sp. | reverse complement strand
GGCTTTTTGAATTTGACAGTGGGTACCTTCCATTATTCCAAAAAGTGCTGAAGAAGAATGATGTATGAGTGTTTATGCAGAATTCATACAGGATTTTAAAATGTCATTTAACATTTCTTCGTTTTCAATGTATTTTTTCAGAAGCATGATCTGGTTATTTGCGCGGACCAGGTTATGGTCATCATATCTGATCATGTAATAAATATCATTGTTAATATAATCTGTCAGGAACCTGAGAGCCTGCATATAAATCGCAAACTTTCCCGCGTATACAAAAAAGTCTTTTTCCGTTTCGCTGAGAATATTTTGCATTTCACTGAGATAGCCTTTTGCGATCTCGCGAAAATATTCATGTCGGATCTGAATTTTTGAGAGGTCTTTTTCGTCTTCACCGACCGGGCAGATGTAGGTACGAATCATGTCACCCACGTCGCTGATAAAATAACCGGGCATTACCGTATCCAGGTCAATCAGGCAAAGTCCCCGGTTATTTCTGCGGTCGAATAATACATTATTAATTTTTGCATCGTGGTGTACCACCCTGAGTTTAAAGCCGGGATCCTTCTTTATTTTCTCATAAGTTTCTGCCAATGGCTGCTGATCTTTTAAAAAACGGATACTTTCTGCCGTTTGTGCTATTCGTTCTTTATGACCTTGCTGCAATGCAGTATCAAATTGACGGAATCTCAAAGACAGGTTATGGAAATCCGCCAGGGTTAAATGCAGGAGATTTGGATTAAAGCCTGAAAGCCGTCCTGTAAATTCTCCAAACTGTCTGGATGCTTCGAATGCCATCAGGGGATCTGTAACGGTATCAATGGAGAAGGAATTTTCGATAAACGGGAACAACCGGTAGTAATCATCATCCTTTTTAAAATAATTCATGCCCCGGTTTGTGTAGAGTGGTGCGACGAATAAGTAATCCGGATAATGCTTCCTGAAATAAGCGGACAGGAGACTTAAATTGTCCATGATATCTTCCGGTGATTTAAAAACCTGCCGATTGATTTTTTGTAACAGGAAAACTTTGTTTTCGCAGTTGATCTTCCAGGTATGATTGATCAGTCCGTTTCCAAATGCCGTTATGGTACATTTGTTTTCGTCCAATCCGTACATGGTTAAAACGGAGCCTGTCATATGATACAAACTTAATGGGTGCCTTTCAGGATCGGAGTGGGGCAACTGTTTTTATTTAATTATATTAGATGGCCCTTTGTGAGGAAAGCCGTTTGAAATATATTCAGATCAAATAATGAACGTGAAATTAACCCTTAACGGTCGCCTGGCCTCGCTGGATTTCCTTCGTGGTTTAACAATGGTTTTACTGACATTGGAAAGCACACTGCTGTTTGAACATCTGGTGCCGGTTTTTGAAGGGACCCCGGCTGCACATATACTCAATCAGTTTTTTCATCATCCCTGGCACGGGCTCCATTTCTGGGATCTGATTCAGCCCACGTTCATGTTTGTTGCAGGTGTTGCCATGGCTTTTTCTATCGGGAAACAAAAACTAACTCAAAGCTGGCACCAGCGTTTTGTAAGGATATTGAAAAGATGCGGCTGGTTATTTTTTTGGGGTGTGCTCGATTATGCAGTCCGGAAAAACGGCCTTTCCTTTGAGCTTTGGGATGTTCTTACGCAGTTATCTTTTACCACCCTGGTGGCTTTTCTGATCATGGAATGGCCGGTAGCTGCGCAGATAATAGTGAGTGGTCTATGCCTTCTGATACCTGAGTTGTTGTACCGGTTCGCCCGTATTTCCGGTTTTGATCAGCCCTTTACGGATCAGCATAATTTTGGAAATTACATTGACCTGATCCTGATGAATAAAATAAATCCCGGTGGCTGGGTTGCCATCAACTGTATTTCAACCAGCTGCCATACCATCTGGGGCGTGCTTGCCGGGAAATTGCTGATGAGTAACAGGCCATCCCATGAGAAAATGAAATGGCTGCTGATCAGCAGCCTGATTTTACTGCTTTCCGGGTTCGGACTCGACCGGGGTCATATAACACCCATCATCAAACGAATTGCCACCAGCTCCTTTGTATTGGCTTCCGGTGGTTACTGCATTTTGTTTCTGGCTATTTGTTATTGGTGGGTTGACATTAAGAATCACAAAACAAAACTTCTGTTTTTCAATTTGTTCGCCCTCAACTCCATTTTTATTTATCTCTTTTTTGAGATTGTGGGTGATCGCTGGTTTACCGGTTATATCCTCAGCATTACCGATGGAATTTTTGGAATTATACATATTCCAATGATTGCTGCAGGTATTCTGGGATCTCTTGTCGTGTTTTGCCTGGAAGCCGGACTCCTGTATTTTCTTTACCGCAAAAAGATATTTTTCAAGGTGTAACCGATGTAAAAGTTATAGCTTTAATTAACTTTCTGCGGCCATTTCCAGGGCCCTGTTACCATTAAACGATTGGCTATGTCGAATTCCAGAATCAAATTCTCATTATTTCTAAACTATTTTGTTTTTGCCATTTTGCTGAACAGCGTGGGGATACTAATTCAAAAATCCCAAAACCGTTACCATGTGGATGAAGTAACAGCAAGCTCCCTCGAAGCGTTTAAAGATCTCTCCATTGCCTTTGTCTCATTTCTTGTTGGTTCCTTTCTTCCGAGGCTGGGTTACAAGAAAGGCATGTTAATGGCGCTGGCTCTTGTTTTTGCGGGATGCCTCGGTATGTACTGGGGTAATTCCTTTACTTCCGTAAGGATCCTGTTTGCCTGTGTGGGTATTTCCTTTGCCGTGATCAAGGTATCCGTGTATTCCATGATCGGACTGGTTACGAATAGTGAAAAAGAACATAAAAGTGTGCTGAGTTCTATTGAAAGTTTTTTTATGATCGGGATAGCGGCGGGATTCATTGCCTTCCCCTTGTTTTATAGCGACACGGATCCCAATGCGTGGCTGACTATTTATCTGCTACTCGCAGCCCTGATAGCTGTTTCTTTTTTCATCTTACTATTTTCGAAATTTAATATTCAATACGAGGTTCCCGGCACGAATATCAAGGATGATTTTATAGAGATGATAAAACTTCTGAAGAGGCCACTGGTATTGGTCTTTGCCATCGCCGCTTTTATGTATGTAATGACGGAACAGGGTATCATGAGCTGGCTTCCCACTTTCAATCAGAAGGTGCTTCTCCTTCCTGAAAAGCTCAGTGTTACCATGGCTGTCATTCTCATGTTGTCCATTGCACTGGGCAGGTACATTTGCTCCCTGCTGGTGAAAAGGATGTCATGGATTGTACTATTGTGTTCCTGTCTGACGGGTGCGGCTTTGATGGTTTTATTTGTGCTTCCGCAAACCCAAAATCTGACCCATCGGGAAATTCATTCTCTTGGAGACGTACCCGTGATAGCCTATGTGTTCCCGCTGATCGGTTTTTTTCTTGCGCCTATTTACCCATTGGTCAATTCGTTTGTGTTAAGTTCGACCGAAAAAATATATCATAGTCCGATGGCGTCGTTGCTGGTGTTTTTTTCTGCCGTCGGCGGCACACTGGGATCGAGGCTGGTTGGCTATTTGTTTAAAAATATAGGAGGCAATAAAGCATT
>DASXNJ010000121.1:0-3722 GCA_036495145.1 Puia sp. | reverse complement strand
TTCAGGAGTTGGGGAGCCATCTCTTTTGTAACGTCTTTAAAAATGCCCTTCCCTTCATTCTTTAATAAAACACTTGATGGCTTCAAACCATAATGTCCCGGTACCACTCTGGCACCGATAAATAAATCCGTTAGTCCGTCGCCGTCAAAGTCGCCCGCTTTTATACAGGAAGCGTTGATCATCACATCCGGAAATCCACTTGAACTTCTGGTGAAATTACCTTTCCCGTCATTTATATATAATCTGGTGAGCAGGTTGGCAGTACCCAGAATGGCCTGATTACCGCCGGAGCTAACCACCAGATCGAGGTCGCCATCTCCGTCTACATCGATAAAAACTGCCCCGATACTTTCAAAATACCGGTCTTTCTCAAATGCCGGTTGTGATTTTTGTATAAAATGTCCGTCTGGTTGCTGTAGGAATAATTTTGCGGTATCGGCGAATGCATTCCCTAGATAAAAATCTTCAAGACCATCCCCATTCACATCACCAACGGCCAATTTGGGACCTTCGGTTGAAAGCATTTTGGGGATCAATTGCTCGCGGTTAAAGTCTATGTATTCATTTTCTGTGTGATGAATATTTCCTTTGAGATAAGCCGACGTGACATTTTTATATATCGGATTGGGAGATTCGGTTTTCCATGGCAACGTTATGCGTGCATCCTTTTTATATAATGTAAGGGTCGTGTCGACCGGCAGATTTCTGAGTATGGCATAACGGCCACCGGACCATTGAATCGTCAAACTGTCGATATGATCTGATTTCCCGACTCCAAAATTTAAAACGGGATCCACACTACTCTGAAATCCGCGACTGGGCATTTGCTCCAACGTCTGTACCGAACTGTCGCAGTACAATTTTACACGGGCTCCATAACCGAAAGTATTGAGCGAATCGCCGTCCAGCCTGACTTTCAGGTAGTGGTTGTGGAGCTGCTCGGTACTCATATTCCTGTATACAAAAGCATCCATGTTTTCATTATTGATCACGAGATCGAGATCTCCGTCACCATCCAAATCCGCATAGGCGGCACCGTTACTAAAACTGGGCTGACCGAACCCCAATGCTGCTGATTCATTTTTGAACATCAGGTTTTTCTGGTTGATAAATGCATAATTGGGGATCGGGACTGAGGGCATTTTTTTTAAAATATCAGTAAAATCGAATCCTTCGTCGCGATAACGATTCAGGGTTTCAGGGTTACTGAAAAACTCCAGAAAATCCTGATCGGTCAGATCGCGGCTGATTCCATTACAAACGAAAAGGTCCTTCCATCCGTCGTTATTCAGATCCAGTATCAATGCACCCCAGCTCCACCCTGTGGCGTCGGCTCCACTCAATTGGGCAATATCACTAAAGGTTCCATCCTGATTATTTAACTGGAGACAATTACTGGTAAACTGATGATGATAATCGAGCTGGTTTTTTGAATTGACAATATCAAATTCATCAAACTTGATCGTCGTCTTCAAACGATAATCTGATTCGGGAAGCATTTCCGTTGTAAAAATATCCAGGTATCCGTCATTATTAATATCAGCCATATCGGATCCCATAGAGCCCTGACTCAAATGTCCCATAGCATCGTTGATCACTTCTTTGAATGTTCCATCATGCTGGTTTAGATATAAATAATCGCGTTCAAAAAAATCATTGGAAACATAGATGTCTTCCCATCCGTCATTGTTTAAATCGCCGACCGTTACGCCAAGTCCGAATGCGATGGCGCTTCCATATATCCCCGCCTGCCGGCTCACATCGGTAAAATGACCATTGTCATTGCGGTATAGGCGGTCGCCGTTTTCCGGATCACGGATCATGCGGAGATCTTTTGTATAGCCGAAACTTTCTACTGACTTATTACTATTGTTCAATACGAAACAATCGAGATCTCCATCATGATCATAGTCGAAAAATATCGCCTGCGTGGAAATGCCATGATCATCCAGCCCATAGGCATGCGCTTCTTCTTTAAATGTGCCGTCTCGCTGATTAATGTACAATTCATTTGCGCGGTCATCACCTGCCACATTGCCTCCGTTACATACATAAATGTCCAACCATCCGTCACCATTAATATCAACCATAGTTACACCCGTATGCCAGTGGTGGTTACTTGTTAAACCGGATTTCTCCGCGACTTCTTCGAATTTCCAGTTTCCTTTATTGAGGTACAACTGATTTTCGTGCTGGTTCGATGTAAAAAAGATATCCGGGCGACCGTCATGATTCACATCACCAATAGCGACGCCGCCGCCATTATAAAAATTGCGATATGTGAAAATGTTAAATTCTTTGGAATCTTCCACCCGGTTGTTAAAATGAATTCCGGTCTTATCAGCTGGTAACAGCTCAAACAACGGACTGGCGGGTGTTTCAGACTCCCGGGAACGACAGGAAAATGAGCAGAGCACGATAAAAACAGGCAAAACGAGTCGCCGGACTGAAGTTAACATAAATCAAAATTGGCTACTTTGCGCCCCAATTGTTTATGAATATATGAAGAAATGGATTGTATGGTTCATCGTGATTTTGATATTGGGACTGGCAAGTATCTATATTTTCATCCCCCCAAAGAATGTTATAACTATTATGAGTTCAGCGGAAGCAACCATCACCGGCGAATTCAGGTATATGAGTCAGGAAGAAAACTGGGAAAAATGGTGGCTCGACGCAGATGGGAAACATCATGTGAAGGGTGAACCGTTTACCTATGGAGGCAATCAATTCCGTCTTAACAGACGTTCGTACAATGCAGTCGGCATAGATATCATTCAGAATGGGGCAACCACTCCCAGCTTTCTAAATATGATTTCATACGTGATTGATTCAACAGGCGCTGTATGGGCCTGTGAAACGCCTGCAACCCTGAATCCCGTTACGAGAGTAAGAAATTATCTGAAAGCCCTGAGAATGAAAAGGAACATGACCGGAGTCATGAAAGTTTTCTCGGACTTTATTTCGAATCCGAAAAATGTATATGGCATGACCATTTACAAAACAACGGTACATGATACGCTGATGGTCTCTTCACGATTCACGAGTCCGCTTTATCCAACAACGGCCCAATTGTATGGATACTTTGATACATTGAAACAGACAATCACCAAACAAAGGGCATTACCTGTTGGTTTTCCGATCATGAACCTCAGAAAAATGCCGGATGGAAGTTTCGAAACTCAAACCGGAATGCCGACAAACCGGTTGTTAAAAAATGACGGCAAAATATTGGCTCTGAGAATGCCACCGGGATTGTTTATGACTGCTGATATCAGAGGCGGCGCTTATACAGTGGATGAGGCGATGCGACAATTGGAATTATTTATCCAGGAATACAACCGGGTTAAAATTGCAACCGGTTTTCAAATTTTGATAACAGACCGCAGAAAAGAACCTGACACAACAAAATGGATCACGAAAATCAAAATCCCCATTGTACCCTGAAAAACGCATAACTGAATAATTCACTTTATTTAATGTGTTGACCGGACATTTCTATTGATATTTGAGCTAAATTACCAGATAACTAATTACTAACGCCCCCTGATTGCCTGGATTGCGCGATTGGAAAATGTGTTTCGATATGAAATTATGCTTTGCTGCTTGTGTGGGATTAATATTTCACCTTTGTTCAATCTCCGATACTTACGCCCAGCAAACCTCAGATTCCACTTTATACAAAGAATCGCTGTCAAATATTTACCAGGCATATCTTAAGG